>CAYXBO010000014.1:0-14515 GCA_964463195.1 uncultured Christensenellaceae bacterium
GAAGCTGTCGCGGTAAACGAGATAGGAGTTCTGACCGGCTCCGAGCTCTATTTTCACCTCAAAGCGGTAAATACCGGTATGCTCGAAGAGGAGGCTGTTTGCCTGGTCGACTATAACGTTTCCGTTGTCGTCAACGGTTACGGGAAGCGCCATCCAGCCGTAATTGCGGAACAGATGAGCGTTGGAGGTCACGTTTTCGTTGATAGCCGAGTTGGGCGTATCCGGTGAAATCGGAGCGTAGCGGTAATAGAAACGCGCTAAGCTGTTGGACTCGCCGCTTCCGACCAGTCTCATGATGACCGAGGAATTGGACCAGGTATCCTCTAAATAGGAATTGTAATCCTCGGTGTTGATAACCATGGGCTTAAGCGCCTCGGCAAGGAGCTCTCCGTTCTCACCGAAGAGCCTGACGGTCTGGGCGTTATTGATTTCCAGTTTGCCCATCTTGCTGTCTCTCAGCCAGTGAGAGATTTCTCCGGTACCGGTAACTGCGTTATACTCGTGAGACAAGCTTTCGCTGTCAAAGGTTTGCGTTCCGCATATATAGGTAATCTTACCGTCGACGAACGACCTTACCGCAACGCGGATGCCGTCGGAAAGTCTGACGAGCATTACGCTGTAGTTGTAAACTCCGTCGCTTTCCATATCGAGACCGAATCTCGGGTTGGCGGGGTTTGCAAACAGCTTTTCGGCAACGAGCGGAGACCATGCGGAAGCCGCACCGCCATCGACGATTGCCGAACCGCCGGTATACTCTATAAGGTTGTTATCGTCGAGCTCGACGGGGTCGGCAACGATTGAGAGCGCCGCCGCGTCCGCAGTGTCGACCATGCTGAAATAGAGCGTTACTTCAGAACGGTTGCCGTATCTGTCCTCCGCAACGAGGTAATAGCGGGTGTTCGCTTCGAGACGGATTGCCGGAACGTTATATATTGAAGGATAATTCGAGGTATAAGTCTGCTCGAAAATAGGCGTTACGGTAAAGTCTCCGTTATCGTAAACGGCTATTCTCGACAGCGCCTCGTCGCTGGGTATTTTTCCGGAGCCCGCAGAGAACTTGAGCCACAGATAGTTCTGTTGTCTCCAGGTTGCGGTAATGAATTTTTTAGCTCTCTTCTGCTCGTCTGAGTTGTCGGCGGTGAAGATTTCCCATCTGCTGTCGCCGTCGGCGTAGTTTTCAAGACCAACGTGAGTAATATTGATTGCCGGTCCGACGGTATCCACAAAACCCGTATTTTTCGCACTTAACGTCGTATATTTGGTTTCTTCCACCCAGTTACCGTTAGCGTTGAAGCCGTAGGTTGCTTCGTTGTAACCGCCGCCATAAGTGATATCTCTTGCGGTAACGCTGACAATTTGATTGATAACGGTTCTGTCTGCGCCTACGGCGTATCCGTTGTCGCATGTGGTGGTCTCGAAAATCACCTCTTTGAGAAGCTGTCCGTCGAAGGTTTTGGAAACGACCTTAAGTCCGCCGTTTGCAACGGTAAGCATACGGTTGTCGGCAAGCATTAAGGAAATGCTGGCGGTATCCACGCCGATGTTATCGGTCACCTTAAATCTGTAACCGTTGCCCTGCTTGACAGGCGCTTCGACTTTAGGCGCGGTTAAATCGGATTTCGACAGGACTACCTGCAGCTTTCCGAACTGCGCCATTATTCCTCTGTATTTAGTGTTATGAACTTGCGACCAGTCCGTATTTCTGCTTGTCGCATAGAGGTTTATGCGGAAAGAGTCGCCCTTCAAAGGCGTATCTGAGGTTTTTCCGACGGAAGATATGAGAGTTTTTCTGGTAAGGTCTCTGCCGTTAATCGCATTGCTGGAATTGTTAACCGTCGGCTCGGTCGCGTTGCTGGCATAAATGAGCGACTGCATGTTGGTATAATCACCCAAGGGCGCATTGTAAAGATACCTTTCGTCGATTCTGCCGCTATACATTATGTTTTCACGGGTATCACTCTTCTTATACAGGAGGCTTGCGAGAGAGGCGCTGTTGGGATAGGTGTTGACGTAATTCTTAGCCTCTGTTCTTGTAACGAGCGACTTCGCCGTATTGGCATCCGTGCCTCTGTCGTTCAGCTCTATTTCCGCGGTAAGAGCCGCCGCACCGTACTCTGCATACAAGGTGTTGCCAATATAGACGGACTCCTGTCCTGCCGTTACGGCTACGCCTCCGATAGACACGTTGATACCGCCGTTCTTTGCAATAGCAGCAGTCATGGGGTTATCGATATTGACGTTGAAGAACAGCGCCATAAAGCTTGCGGGGTATTGATTATAGTCCCAGGGCGAATAATCGCGAAGCGAATAAATTATACTCTCGAAGCCGTTATATCTGCTCCAATCCGGGTGTGAGTCATCACGATTCAGAACAGACTGGGTATTGTTAGGGGCATAGAACAAGCCTCTGTAATAATCGCCGGTTACCGAGTTTACGTTTCTGTCTCTGAAATTGGCTTCGGGGTCGCCGCAATCAAACAGGTAGCCGATATTTACGTAATCTGTCTTTTGGAAATCATACACGGAGGAATTTGAAACCGCATTGGTGGAAATATCTCCTCCGTTGTAATAGATGCCTGAGTTGGGACGGACGTCTGCGGGCGTGGTATTCATGGAAATAGTCGTACCCGTGGTTCTCCGTTTGAAATTGTCATACGAACCGTCGTAATGATAATAATAGTTATAACTCGTTTTATTGTTGGCGGAATTATAGATAAACACGCTTCTTACGCTGTGCATATCGAGGTTGTAGTTTCCGTAGTTAAAGCCGTTCATTTCCACCGTAAACGTATAAGAGCTGCCGGCGTCTGCGGCACTTAAAGTGAAGGAACACTGACTGCCCGTCCAAGTCCAATTGTCTTTAGGCGTAACTTTATTCGGCGATGACCAAGTGAGATTATCTTTGATAGTCTCAAGCCATTTGTACGCCGGATACTGGTCCAAATCCAGACGGTCGTTGGCGTCTGAAATCGTACGCCAATAAGCGTTTGTGCCGGTGCTCGTAGTGTAATACTCTTTGCCGTTTACGGTAATGATAATAGCGCCGTATAAGGTCTGAGAAGAACCGTGCGATTGGTAAGTATTAGTATTCCAGCTGTTTTTGCTTGAATTGGAGTAATATCTGAAGTCAACGTTGACGGTTATCGGCGACACTGTGAAGTACCCCGTAGCGGATTCGCCGAGGTAATAGTTGTAGCTGTCGAGGGGATAACGGCTGCTGAACGCGACTATGATTTTATGGACGCCGACGGATTCCATATCCCCGTCGCCTATTATATCGAAGTCAAGAAGGTCGTTGTTTATGATACCGGAATAGGTGGGTACCATGGTGTGTTTAACGCCGGCGGCGTATTCGTAAACGCCGTTATTGTTATCTCCCCTGTTATAGGTGGAATCCGACTCGTCGTACGCCCAGGAAACCTTCACTTCACGCCTTACGACGGTGAGGTTGCCGCCGACTGCGGAAATGATGAGGTTGGGGTTACCGGTTTTAATATCGGTATCGATGTAGAGCGCGTTGCGGTAAGCCGTAACCGAAGACTCGAGGTTGGTGGGGTCGGCGAGCTTAACCGGCAGATAGCGGTAGGTTTCGCCGTCGATAGTAAAGGCTTCGGGGTTAATTCTTACGGTAACGGCTGTGGAAATAGAGGTATTTGTGATTACGTAATCCGCGTCAACCTCGGGACCTACCTTCGAGCCGGGCACGTACGGGTCGACGCTGCCGTACTCTATCGCGCTGTCCTTCACGTAGACGGAAACGGTGGAGCGGGAAATGGAGACGGTTCTGACGTCCTTCGCGCTGCTCTCGAACAAGCCGTCGTTGCCCGCGAAATGGGTGAGCATCCCGTAATAATGCGAGAAGGCTTCGGAAATATTGGAAGAGCCGGCGTAGTCTGCGAAGTTGAAGGCGTCCGCGTAACCGTTGTTTGCCGCAAGCTCTATAGCCCAGCCGCTCGAGAACCCTTTAAGTCCGT
The DNA here is from genome assembly GCA_964463195.1 of uncultured Christensenellaceae bacterium. Classification (GTDB taxonomy): domain Bacteria; phylum Bacillota; class Clostridia; order Christensenellales; family DTU072; genus CAYXBO01. Next base: position 3,975 of record CAYXBO010000014.1, read on the forward strand.
CGGCCATGTCTTCAAAATAACCTTCGTTAAACACCCAGCCCAAGGCTTCCCACAATTCCTTATAATCGTTGGTAAGCCCGATAAAGTTGGTATTTCCTACGATATAACCGCTGAAGTAGTAGGTACCGGCGTTGATAGGACCGGATTTATCTACGACGGTTTTGCCGCCCACGGTTCTGGTTGAGGAAGCGTAGGTCGCGCCGAAGCGGGAATCGTCGTCGAACATCGTGTTGACGTCGCCGCTTGCGTCTGCGGCGTAAAGGTATCTTATACCGATTTGGCTGTGGTCGCTGTCGGCGCCGTTTATTGCGGAAATTATATTGTTGACCGCTTCAACCGCGGCGTTCTGATAGCCGTCGTTATCGGTATACTGCCCTCTTATCAGCTCTTCCGCGGCGGAAGAAAGGCTTGCCTTTGCCGACATGAAGTCTATGCGCTGACCGGTAAAGGTTTCGCTGAGGTTGGTGCGGTTAGCCGTATAGGTGAACGACAGCGGCAGCGGGTAAACGGTAAAGAACACGTCGCGGTTGTTATTATCGCGGACGTTTACGGTTATACCGGAGGCAGCGGTAAGCTTAGAATCCACATTGTAATTATTATTGGTGGCAGTCAGCCTGAAGTTGGTAGAATATTTATAGCTGCCGGCGTCGAGGATATCGCTTGCGGTGTAGTTTTTGGTGCTGTCGGAAGCACTCTGGAAAGCCTGAGACAAGGTGTATTTTTGGGCGGCGTCAGTGCCTAAAACCTCGGATTTCAGAGCGTTTTTGAAGTTTGAGTGAACGATATCGTCTTTTACGTCCACGGTCGCGCCGGTAAACAGCTTGACTCCGGTCAGCTTGTCGGTGGGATAGCCGTCGTAAACCTTGCTTATAACGTTCCCGCCGTTGTCGGACGGCGAAATGACGACGTCGTTTTCGCCGATGTCGATTTTCTTTATGGTAATTTCGAGCGTTTTTTCATCCAGATTTTCGGCTTTCAACCTTACGTATTTGCCGAAATTCAGCGTTTGTCCGGCTCCGTTGCCTACGCCGAAATCGCTGAAGTGGTATGTTTTAGTGGTCCCCGGAGCAGGAGCTGCCGACGTGAGCGTTGCGTACGAAGTGTCGTCCCAATTATTGTAATACAGTTTTACGTTCTGCACGGTTTCGGTACGTCCGGGAACGTAAGAGCCTTCGACGGAAGTTTTGACGCTGAACGTTTTCCAACCGTCTGCATTGGAATTATCCGCAACGTCGCCTCTGAAGTTGAAAGAACTATACGGAATCTGCTCTCTGTGCATCGCAACGGTGGACTTCGCAGTGCTTCCAACCGTAATGGTTCCGTTATCGTAGGTTACCAAACCGTCGTTTACGATTACCGCGTAATCGCAGTTGGGGAGATTTACGTAATCTTTGGTGCCGCTGCTGGTCTCGTGGGTGAGCTTATCGCCTACGCCGGATATCGTGAACCAACCGTTTCTCGCTCCCTCTGTCGAAGTAAGTCCGGTCTTTGCCGCAGACAAATCGTCGTATAAATCTTTAGTATTAGTGTGAATGGTTATCGACTTGGCGTCGGAGCTCTGACCGAAATAGACCGCATTGCCGTCGGATATGCCGTAAAGCAGAGCTTTTTTCTTGGCTATCGCGTCTTCGTCCCCGTCGGAAACCGTCCTCGTCACCGTCTCGGGCAATTCTGTATCGTAAAACAAAGTATCGTTTTCATCGAACTCCGTAATCAGACCTTTTAAGCTGATAAACGACGCCGTTACGTCCAGACGGTACGCGCCGGAATGGGCACGGAATATGTAAGCCGCCTTTGAAGTGTCTTCGGAAACCGAAATGCGCTCCTTAAGCCAATTGACGCCGGACCCTGCCGTCCGGTCCTTCTCATCCTCGGTCAGCCCGAAAGAAGTTGAAGGCAACCCTACCGTAAGCTTACCCACGCCGTTTATGCCGGCGCTTCTTTCAAGCAAGGCTTTAAAGTAATCTTTATCGGCAGAATTTTCGTACGCCAACATTATTTTGTTGAACTTGGCATATACAGTCGCGTAGCTTTCCGCTTCGCTCAATTTATTGCCGTACGACTGCTCGGCGTAACCGACTACGGACAGCTGAGCCTTAAGCGTAATACTGATACCGGACGAAAGATTGGTGCTGATAAACGAGGTGCTTCTGCTCGCGTTATATCTGGCTAATTTACTGTCGTTGTCACTGGTCTGCAAGCCGTATCTTATAAAGCCTCTGTAAGCGTAATTTCCCGAACTGCTGTAAAGCTGTTTGCCGTAAGACAAATACATGTTGTTGTTCGTAGAATAGTTATTCGACGAATAGGTTTTTCCGTCTACGGTCACGCTAGCCGACAGTTTGGGGGCTTCATTTCTGGTATCATTGTATTCTTTGATATTGCTCTTAACGGTCTCGACTTGAGTTTGCCATGCAAGAACGTCTATAACGGCACCATTCAGATTTTTTATCAGATAACTGCTTGCATTATCCGAAGAATAAGAGTCTGCAGTCAAAGTAGATGCAGTTGAGCCGGAGATGTCTCCTCCGCTCCAATGGTGGTATCTCGCCATATTGGTGTATTGCGTTGTGCCTTGATAACAAGAACTGCTGTCGCTTGTAAACCTAATGCCCACGTAACTGGTATTATTACCTGTATTAGAGCTTTGCGATTCTGCAAACAGCGACGTTCTGTCACCCTTTAGCGTAAAGGTACTACGGTAGAATATTACATTTTTTCTCTTATAATAATAGCCGTTACCGCTACCCGGCAACCAGCCCGCTTTCATTCCGAACACGGTGGATATTCTGTCATTACCCGCGGCATTTTCAGAGGTCATAGTACCCGTCAGAATGACGTTTTGATATCCTGAGCTCGTAGTCGTCGTATCAACGCGCGCCGCAAGCAATCCCATAACGGAAGTTTTGCTAGGGGATTTATTTAATTTCAAAGTGCCGTTTCCTACGATTACGCTATTCTCTACAATCGTAGTTCCACCCATCATACCGAAAAGACCGCCGAAGAAGCAACAGTCGCCGCTAGTCTTGTTCATAGTAATGGTTCCGGTGGAGAACTCTATGGTACAGTTGGTTATCTTCGTAGCCCCCAACGTCACTCCGGCAAGCAATCCGTAATATCCGTAGTTATAGGAGTCGCTGCTAAACGTCAGATTTCCGTAAAATTTGATATGGAGATTCTTGATTGTGGCGCCGTTCATCATATTGGTAAGTATCCCGGCAACGCCAATCCATCCGTCTTTATCCGTGTCTATATCCGTCCTCTGCACGTGCCAATGGCATCTCGAAGCGTCTCGAAGGTATATATTGAGCGTATGTCCGTTTCCGTCAAGAGTACCGCTATACCACAAGCCGCTACCATTCGAGTTGTTCTGCTCGACGTTGGTTTTACTATCCATATATATGTCAACGTCATTAGTCAGGTAGTAGGTCGTGCTGCCGGACAGCGGAAGAGAAGTTATCGTGCTACCGCTTGTAGTTCCGCTAACGTAGTTCGGGCTATAGTTGTTATTGGCACCGTCGGCACGCCCCGCAAGAGCTATAGATTCAACCCAGGCTTTATGGTTAGCATCGGACGCTAAATTATTACTGTTATACGGGTCTGCCGGAAGTGCTGCCGGAGAATATATTTCAGTCGTTACGACGACGTTGTTATTCACGTCGAGACCGGCTTTGGAAATTTCAAACTCTCTCAAATTGCTCAATACGGTAACGTTAGAACCCGAGTTATTTGAAACGGAACTTATATCTGCGGCATTTTCAAATTCCAAATGCAGTGCGCCGTCGTTATAGAAATAGTCGAAATATCCGTGAATTGCACCGGCTTCGCTCTTAGAAGCTCTGATATTTCCGCCGGTTGCCGAGCCGCTGCCTATTCCTGCACCTTCGCTGGCTTTACGGCTAACGGTGCCCACGGAGCCTACCATGCTGTAGCTTACGCTATTTCCGCTGGTAATCGCCCAGAAGATACCCTTTGTCGTACCGGAAATATAACCGGCAACGCTTCCGGCACGCGCGTTCGCATAAGTGGATTTAAGATTTCCGGTATAGCCGGAAAATACATAGTTAAGCGATACGGTACGGCTATCCGACGAATTGAATACCTTGGTGTTGTTGACTGTAAAAATACCGTCGTCGGTCAGACAGGACACGCCAATTACGGAGCCAAGATATTTCGTCCCGCTGTTTGAACCGATAATCAGACCGTCTCCGGTATTGTTTCCGTAGCTGGTAAGATACTCGGCAGCTCCGAAATTCACGCCGATTACGCCACCGAGAATGCTAATCTGTTTTGAACCGGCGCTTGAGGTCGCGGTGTACGCGTTTGCTCCTGTGTTGATGTTTAAAACACCGTTATTGGTTATACTCGAATACCCTACGTAACCTTCATTTACGCCGACAACGCCGCCCAAAATGTTATACATAGTGCTTTCGGTTGCGTTGCAATGAAATTGGAAGTTAGTTCCGGACGGGTTGAATACGGTTACGTTTTCAATTCTGCCGGTCGGTTTGTTGATACCTACAACCAAACCGTTTAACAGAGAATTCCCGTTGCTGCCGCCGGTATTGCTTTCGTTGGTAGCGTTGTTCGGCAGCTTTACGGTAAGGTTTTTGATTGTGCCTTCGTTGTACGGGAACAATCCGCCAGACATTCTCGTGGTTCTTCCGTAAAGCGTAGTCTGAACGCTATCGGTGCGGACAACCCAACCGGATTGTGCAAACAACGTAATCGTATGTCCTGCCCCGTCAAGAACTTTATCTTTGCCGAGAGTCAGCGACTGACGACCGGAAGTCGACAACGAGAAATCTCCGGTAAGATATCCGTAATTACTGGATGTGTCGTTTACCCAGTTCTGAAGTTGAGTTTGATTGGCAATTGCCGTAGCGTCGTTTGGAATACCCTTGTAACCGTACGGAATTTTGCCGAAGTCAGTCAGCCAACCTGTCGAATAAGTTGGTACGGTAACCGCTATCGGCGGGGCGTCCTTGAGCCAAATAATATTATAGGTTTGTCCGGTACCGCTCGACAGGTCGAGATAGCAATGTTCACTGTCGAACGCAGTGGAGCCGAGGTTGTCACTACCGTCCACCCCTTTCGGCTTAAATCCTACCGCGTCAGTCGGCACTGCAATCGGTTTCGCCGAGGTTGCACCGAGAGTATACAGTAATTTGAGCTCCGATTTGTCAGATTGTACGTTTACGTGAGTAAACGGATTGTCCATTGACGATTGGAAAGTAGCAAAAACGGTTGTAGTGTCACTGGTATTGGTTGGGTCGCTATTACTTCCTGCCTTCTTATTTATATTGCTTGCACTGTTACAGTTATATGGAGTATATACTTTTATTGCACTGCTGGGCTCATAACTGCCAAAAGACCCGACAAATGCACATAAAGAGTTATCGCTTCCGCCATTGGACGGTGCGTTCCAAGCCCCCGTATACTTCAACACTAAATTATTTATTTTAAGTCTATTATTGGTGGGTGCTTTAAGCGTGTTCGGATGGCTGCTGTCGCCAAATCCTTGACGTCCCATACCGATAAATCCGCCAGCCATACGCCAACCGCCTGTGCCGGACATCTGAATTGTTCCGCTACCGGACAATATAGCTCCGTACATTTCAATATGAGTAGCTTGCCCGACAATTCCACCGAACCCGACGTGCGCGTTTCCGCTATTAGTGTTAAGTTTAAGAGTGCCGTTGATTATGCTCTGGACATTATAGAATTTACCTATTTTACCGTTACCGCTGTCAGAGTCGTTTCCCGCTACCCCCGCAAACAATCCGAAAGCCGCATCCTTGTTCTCTCCGGTTTCCTGATTGTTAAAAGTGACGCTTGCACCTTCGGCGATTTCAATACTCACGTTTTCTACTCTACCGCGCACCCATCCGGCTATCATTCCGAACATTGCGCCGTTTTTCGATAAAGAACTGTTGGAATTTACTGTAAGATTTCCGGTTATGACTATCTTTAAATTCTTTATGACACCACCGGATGCATCCTCATATCCAAGAGACCTGCCCAAAAAGCCCATTGAATAAAAATTACTCCTATATTGTGCTACAGCTTGTGACGTTGTAGAGGTAAAACTTACCGACGTGTTAGTTCCGAAATTGAGTCTAATCGTATGTCCTGCGCCGTCAAAAGTACCTGCGTAAACAGCTCTTGAGCCGAAATTAGCACCGTCTATGTCCACGTCCGTTGTCATTTTATAATTTGTGGTAAGATTTCCGCCGGTGTTTCCGTGGAAATCACTTGTGTACTTAGATGCAGTAAATATTTCCGTACCGCTCGCACTGTAGTTGTCAGGCACACTACCCACTTCCAATACGCTGTTTGCCGGTGCGGAAACTCCGGAATTGACGGCATAAGCAATATCTGACTTATCCGTACTGCTTACGGAGCTGCCGGTGTTCATATCGAGGCTGCCGTTCATTTCGGGCGTGAGGGAAGAGAGCGGGTTCCCGTCTTTTTTCGCCGTGAGAGAGAATACTAAAACAAACGCAAGTACCGCTGCTACCAGTACCCCGAGTATCGTCAGCGCTAAGCGCTTTTCCTTCCTGTATCTGTTATATTTTCGCTCTCTCATTTTTGTTTTACCTCGATTTATTTGTTGTTATTGTTTTTGTTTATTGCAAGCGGGGCTTTGCGGGTCTGGATTGCTTTGTCGCTACGCTCCTCGCAATGACGCTCTCTGCGGTGCTTCCGTCATCCGGATTGCTTTGTCGTTTCACTCCTCGCAATGACGCTCCGTTTGACTTCCGTCATTGCGAGACTTCAGTCGAAGCAATCCATGCTTAATAAATTATCCGCTTCGGATTGCCGCGTCATTTCCCTTCTCCCCTTTTTTCTATTCAGCCGCCCTTTCCATAGTAATGTTCACTTTGATTTGTATTCCGCTATAGATTACCTCGTCTATTAGGTCGTCGTATTTATTGAACGCCGCCGCAAGATAAAGCGTTCCGCTCCTGTCGAGTCTGAAGGTCTTCTCGCACTCGGGAATTTTATTCCAAACGGCAGGTTGGTCTTCCGTCCACGCAGCGTGGTTGTCCGCGCCCTTCGTCGGCGCGAAGCTGAACACCATATCCTCCAACACTCTGTCGATAATCACGGCGTTTTTCACTTCCGTTCCGCCGGCGTACTTCTTAACGATTTTCGTGTCGTCTTCCGCCTTCACTACCTCTGCTTTAAACAGCGGTTCGTCATAAACGGAAACCGTGCCGGGGGCGTAAATTTCCACTCCCGAAACGTAAAACACGAAATCTCCTTCGCTTTCGGCGTTATTACCTTTGTATATTTTGTAGTCCACGTCGAGAGTGGCGTACTTGAATTTGGATATATTATCCTTTGCCTTCTCCTCGCTGTCGGGATACTGGTTGTTGGCGTAGGCAACGGAGGCGTTGAGAACGTCGTTAGGAGTAAAGAAGGACGCGCGGAGCACCTCAAACGTATAAACGGAATTGGCTTCCACGTTTAGGTCCGCCGTGACGTCGTCCGTCGACACCGTATACCAGGCGTAAGCAAGCACGGCAAAGCAGACTATCGCGACAATCAACACGATAGACAGCAAAAGTATCGTTATATTGGCTTTTTTGACCGTACCTTTCATTGCTCTTTCCTTTATATATCCCGCGTATACGCACACGCGCACACGCGAGAGGTGTTAATAAAAATACTTTGCCTCCGTCTTGGGAATTCCCAATTCGTCAACTGCAATCTCGCCGTTCTCTATTTTATACAGCGTAAGCGTTATCGTATATGCGCCGTAATCGTATCTTCCGACAGCATTGTCCGGGTCGGAATTGAGATATATCAAACCGCTGTTGCCCGCACGCCTTAAGCGGTAAGAATTACCTTCTATCGTCACGTTGTAGTACCCGCTGTCGTCGTATTTCACAGAGCCAGCAACCTCGGTGTGCAACAAATCCTTATATACTGTAACGCCTTCGCCGTGGCTGTCCGCAATCGCAGTCACAGACAGCTTGAAGCCGCTGTTCGTGCCGTGGGTGTTTTCTATGCCGGTATACACAAAGTTGTCCGGAGTTTCGGCGTCGCTCTGCCCCTTGAAAACTTCCGTTATGTCCCCAACGCTTCTTTTAAGAGGAACCGCGTCGGTTTCGGCGTTCAATTTGCTGCTGTAAAGCAGTACGTTAAGAGCCTTAACGCTAGGAGAATCCTCGAAGAAATGCCCTACCGCGGTTATCTTATCGAAATCGGTGTAGTAGCCGTTGGCATGTTCCGTGCCTTTGCCGTCGCGCACTACGAGAATTTCGTTAAGTGCATAGAAGCCGTACATTCCGCTGCTGATTATGCCGCCGTTTGAGCCGCGCGAATATCCTATGGCTTTTACGTTGCGACCGATTATCAGTTTATCGACGACCGCCACCCCCGGGCTGGTTTCCATATTAAGAGAAGCTATCTCCACTACCTCCGCCTTGCAGAGTACGCCGCCCACCCATACCGGCGTGGTGTCCGGTACGTTAAGCGTGCTTATATTGCCGGTGTATCTCTTTACCACTGCTTTAAGGTTGGTCGCGGTCTCGCCGTCCGTTTCAGTGGTCGTTATATCGGCGTCCTGCGCAAACTGCGGGCGCATAACCCCGTCGCCGTCGTCCGTTTTCTCCTCACCCGCTTCCTTGCGCGTCCAGACCGCCTTAGGGTTCCACTCTCCGCCGTCTATTACGTAATATTCGTATTCGATATATTTTTCCGACGGATTGATTTCCTTGGCAAGCGCGGTGGTATCGGAGGTTTCGGTGGACGAAACGTCGTAAGACTCGCTCCAGAATGCGTACGAAGTGCCTTTCCCGACAACGGAAACGGTTATCGCCGCCGCCGCGCCGATTAAAGCTATTATCAGGACCGTCACCACGACGGTTATCAGAAACCTCTTGTCCGTTCTCATTCGCCAAGCTCCGCACCGATGTTGAATTTGAAATGCGCTTTCATATATTCTTTAGCCGAATACGGGAATACCTCGGTAAGCTTTCCGTCCTCGCCATTTTCGATTTTCCGGAAATGCGTAATCGCAATAACAAGCTTCGCCACGTAACCGCCGTTGCCGTCATCCTGAGTTTTCAAACTCTGTCCGGCTTCCGCGATTTTTTCTTCAGCGCTTCCGGTGTCGTCGTTTGTATACAGACTGTAATCGCCTTCGTGCGCCTTGTTGTATATCTTACCGTTATCCGGTTTTTCTTTGACCTGATAACAATTGAATACGAAATTATTTACCTGAGAACCGGCCTCCGTCCCCTCTTCCGCGTCGCTCTTGAAATAATAGGCACCCGTCGGGTCATCCGTCGGGGTCTTATCGTATTGGTGTCCGCTCAGAACGTAAGTATTATCTCCGATTTTCAGTTTGCAGTCGTCTACGCTGTAGCTCGCGCCCTCGACAGGAGCTCCGCTCAAAGCGCCAGTCCCGTCTATTGCTCCGTATACGCCGGCAACCGTCTGCGTTACGTCGAAATAGCAAACCGTGCCGGTTTCGCCGACCGTAACCTTTGCGACCGTGCTGTCAGCCGCCGGCTGCGCGTTATCGCCGTCGCCGATTGTCACGGGATACTCCACATCTGAGTTCTCAATCTCGGTGCCGTTGGTGTCGCGGAGCGTTACGCCGTTTTTGTAAATTTTCACCGAATTGAGCCCCAGCCCGAAAGCAACCTCGTTGCCTGTGCTCTTGATTTCAATATAATAATAAAGCGTGAACACGTGGTCGCGCGTGCCGAGAGATTCGGCAAGCTCCTCGTCGTTAGCCTGTCCGGAGTTGACGTTGGGGTCTGTGAGGTATACCTTATCGTCTTTTATCTGAGTAGCGGCGCCTACCATTCCGCCGAGAGCCTCGCTCCAGCCCTCTTCGCCGGAATATATGTTGCGGTTGTAATAGTCGTAAATCAACTGTGCGGTGGAAAGATAGAGCTTATCGGCTTCCTTGTCTCCGTCCTTGAATAAGAACGAAATATCGACGTTCTCAGCCTGAGCGGCGGTCGCGGAGCTCGTAGCCGTAACCGTGGTATTCGACGAATACCATGCGAAAGCAACGCCGATTACCGAAGCAATCAGCACTACCGTAAGCATGTAAACCAAATACTTTGCGGTTTTTTTCATACGACTCCTTTGTTTCCTTTTTTCTCGCGGTTTTTCCCGCGGCTCGGGAGCTTTTCCCTGCGCTCGCCTATATATTTATATAATATTTACCGGCGCGCGTTCGCCCGAAATTCCGATAAACGCCATTTATCGCAAATCTTTCATGATTGCTTAACACATTTTCACACCGTTTTCACCAAAATATTTTCAGGTTTTACTATAATTTTCCCGTTTGGAGGAAACCCGTCTTGCGATTTGCGACGTTTACCGGCACCTCTTTACACCAATCGGCATATAGTAGTCTTAAGAAAGTTTGCAAAGTCGCTTAAAAAATTGTTGCAAAACTCGCTCGCGACTGTTATAATGTCAACGCATAAGGAGTGCGGCACCATAGCCAAGCGGTAAGGCGCGGGTCTGCAAAACCTTTATCCCCGGTTCGATTCCGGGTGGTGCCTCCA
>CAYXBO010000015.1:0-14253 GCA_964463195.1 uncultured Christensenellaceae bacterium
CTACGGGTTGTCTTCCGCTCGACATCGCCTTGGGAATAGGCGGTATTCCGAGAGGAAGAATTATCGAGATTTACGGACCCGAGTCGTCTGGTAAAACCACGCTTGCGTTACATATGGTGGCGGAAGCTCAGAAGATGGGCGGCATTGCGGCGTTTGTGGACGCGGAGCACGCATTAGACCCCGTATACGCCGAAAAGCTGGGCGTAAACACCGCTGCGCTTTACGTTTCCCAGCCGGACTACGGCGAGCAGGCTTTGGACATTACCGAACAGCTCGTCAAAAGCGGCGCAATCGACATTATAGTCGTTGACAGCGTTGCCGCACTCACCCCCAAGTCCGAAATCGAGGGCGACATGGGAGACAGCGTGGTAGGCGCTCACGCAAGACTCATGTCACAGGCAATGAGGAAGCTCACGGGCGTTATCAGTAAATCCAACGCAATAGTTGTGTTTATCAACCAGCTGCGCGAAAAGGTCGGCGTTATGTTCGGAAGCCCCGAAACCACGACGGGCGGCAAAGCGTTGAAGTTCTACGCAAGCATGCGTTTAGACGTAAGAAAAATCGACACCCTCAAGGACGGCAACGAATTTATCGGAACGCGCGTAAAAGTCAAAGTCGTCAAAAATAAACTTGCGGCGCCCTTTAAGGTAGTTGAATTCGATATCCTCTTCGGCAAGGGAATATCGAAATACGGCTGTATTCTCGACCTCGCGGTGGAAAAGAATATAGTCAGGAAATCGGGTTCCTGGTTCAGCTACAAGGACGAGAAAATCGGGCAGGGCAGAGACCGCACGGTGGAGTTCCTAAAACAGAACCCCGATATTGCCGAAGAAATCGAGAAAACAATAAGGGAAACCTTAAACTAATTTAAATTACAAGGAGGTAATAAGATGTCAACGTCAGGTTTAATCATGGCATTAGACGGCGGTTCGTTGGCTCTCGTTATCGTCGCTTGCATTATTCTTGGATTAGCTATCGGCGCACTGGTCGGTATAGTGCTATATAGAAAGATGATGGCAAAGCGCGTGGGAGACGCCAAAAACGAATCTTCAAAGATACTTGAAGACGCACGTCAGGAAGCAAAAAATTTGCGCAAAGAGGCTCAGATAGAAGCCAAAGAGGAGCAGATAAAGCTCAGAAACGATATGGAGAAGGAACTCAGAGAACGCCGTTCCGAAATCCAGAAGCAGGAGATGCGCCTCAATCAGAAGGAAGACGCAATAGACAAGAAAGAGAGTATTCTCGACCAGAAGACCGAAGCCATTGACGCTCAGAAAAAGGAGCTCGCCGCGCAGGCGGACAGACTCTCCAAAAAGGAAGCGGAGCTTTCCGCTCATCAGGAGCGTATGCAGAAAGAGCTTGAGAAGGTGGCGGAGCTTACGAAGCAAGAGGCAAAAGACATGCTCATTGCGTCGGTCACCGACGAAGCGAAGAGAGACGCGGTTGTTCTTGTAAAGGAAATCGAGGCGGAAGCCAAACAGGAAGCCGAGAAACGCGCCAAAAATATCGTCGGTCTCGCCGTTCAGCGTTGCGCCGTAGACCACGCCGCGGAAATTACGGTGTCCGTAGTCGAGCTTCCCAACGAGGAAATGAAGGGAAGAATTATCGGACGCGTAGGTCGCAACATTAAGGCATTTGAATCGGCAACGGGCGTGGACGTAATTATCGACGACACTCCGGACGTGGTAACGCTTACGGGATTTGACCCCGTGCGCCGCGAGGTTGCGAGATTAACCCTTCAGAAGCTCGTCTCCGACGGTCGTATCCACCCCGGTCGCATAGAGGAAGTGGTAGAGAGGGTTAAAAGAGATATCGACGCTCAGATAAAGGACGCTGGAGAAAACGCCGTGTTCGACGCTGGCGTAAACGGTCTGCACCCCGAGCTTGTCAAGCTGCTCGGTCGTATGAAGTACAGAACCAGCTACGGTCAGAACGTACTGAAGCATTCCTTGGAGGTTTCCTATCTTGCGGGAATGATGGCGGCGGAATTGGGAGCCGACGTCAAAATCGCCAAAAGAGCGGGACTTCTCCACGATATCGGCAAGTCCATCGACCACGAATACGAGGGGACGCACATTCAGATAGGCGTAGAGCTCGCGCGTAAGTATAAGGAAAAGGAAGAGGTCGTCCACGCAATCGAAGCGCACCACGGCGACGTAGAGGCAAAAACCATAGAAGCTATAGTCGTACAGGCGGCGGACGCCATTTCCGGTGCAAGACCGGGAGCGAGAAGGGAATCTCTCGACAATTATGTCAAACGTCTCGAGAAGCTGGAGAGCCTCGCGAATTCCTTTAAGGGAGTCGAACAGTCCTACGCCATTCAGGCGGGCAGAGAAATAAGGGTTATCGTAAAGCCCGACGTTCTGGACGACGTGGCGACCACCTATCTTGCCAAAGAGATTGCGCAAAAATTGGAGTCCGAGCTGGAGTATCCGGGACAGATTAAGGTCAACGTAATAAGAGAACTCCGCGCTGTCGATTACGCGAAATAAGGAAAATGAAACGACAGCTAAAGACCTTCAGCGTTAAGAAAATGAATATTTTGTCCGTCGCAATGGCACTTATATGCCTTGCGGCGGCTATTCCTTTGAACATATTTGTTTTTAACGGAAATCTCAGGGACCACGTGATTATTTCCATGGTTGTGCTGTTCCTCGGCTATATCGTTCTCATAATTTTGCACGAGGCAATTCACGCCTTGGCGGCTCTTATTTTTACAAAGGCAAAACCTAAGGATATAGAATTCGGCGCGATATGGGCGCAGCTCATGTTCTACTGTCACGTTAAAAAACCCATGACAGCAAGAGAGTACCGCGCGGTTCTCATAATGCCGCTCATTTTTACCGGCATACTTCCGCTTATTGCGGCGACGGTTTGGGGAAATCCTTATTTGGTTCTTCTGTTTTCTCTTCTCGTTTCGGGAGCGGCGGGAGATGTGGTAATGTTCCGCGAAACCCTCAGATATCCCAAAACTCAGCTTATCGAGGACCACCCGAAAGCCCCCGCATATTATTTGCTTTTCGAGGAGGGTGCGGAGCTGCCTCCGGATTTCGTAGAGGTTACCGACGAACAGGAGCAGGAGCTCCTCGATATGATGAACAGGAAAAAATGAAACGCCAAATGCTCCGTTAAAAACGGAGCATTTTTCTTAGGTGACTTGTGCTTCGGGTTGCGTTATTTGCAGCCGCAATCGTCATAGCATTTGTCTTCTTTTTTGCCACAGCAGCAGCAGAGAATAAGTAACCAGGGTAAGATGTCGCAGATGTTACATCCGCAGCAGCAGACCATAATAAGTATGAAGAGCAAGAAGTTGTCGCCGCAGCCACAGCCGCATCCGCAACCACCGTTGCCCCCGCAGAAACCGCCAAAACCGTTCATAGCCTCGCACCTCCTTTAAGATTTATGAAACGCTGTTCACACTACACTCTATGAAAAAAGTGACCCAAGGTGTGAATGAATTTCCGTAAAAAATTCAAGTGTAAATCTCGCGCTTGCCATAGAGTTGCTTTTAAGGTATTATATATATAAATACTTTTATTTTTAAAAGAGGTGCTTAGATGATAAAACTTTACGACGGCGGATATTACATTGTAGACGGCAAAGCCGTTGCCGCAAAAGACGCTGAAAACATTCCGCAGAATATGCTCAAAACCGCTTACCGCGGCACCATGGCGTATTCCATTTTAAAGGCTCACAACACGGCGAATACCACTTGCCCGAAAAAACCTATCAAGATAAAGTTCGACGCGCTCTGCTCGCACGACATAACCTACGTGGGTATTATTCAGACCGCGAAGGCTTCGGGGCTCACGGAATTTCCGGTGCCTTACGTCCTGACGAATTGCCACAACAGCCTTTGCGCAGTCGGAGGAACGATAAACGAGGACGACCACGCCTTCGGCTATAGCGCGGCGAAACGTTGCGGCGGAATTTTCGTACCTCCTCATCAGGCGGTTATACATACTTATATGAGAGAGATGATGGCGGCCCCCGGCAAAATGATACTCGGAAGCGACAGCCACACCCGTTACGGCGCTATAGGAACTATGGCGATAGGCGAGGGCGGTCCCGAGCTTGTCAAGCAGCTCCTTAAAAAGACCTACGACGTGGACTATCCCGAAATCGTCGGCGTAAGACTTACCGGCGCTCCCCGTCACGGAGTGGGTCCGCAGGACGTAGCCTTAGCAATAATCGGCGCAACCTTCAAGAAAGGCTTCGTGAAGAATAAGGTTATGGAATTTTTCGGCGACGGTATAGCCAATCTTCCCATGGAGTTCAGAAACGGTATCGACGTCATGACTACCGAGACGGCGTGCTTATCGAGCGTTTGGGAAACCGACAAAGAGACCAAAAAGTATCTCAAAAATTTCGGAAGGGACAAGGAATTCAAAAAGCTTGCCCCCAAGCGCCTCGCATACTACGACGCGTATATGGAAGTCGATTTATCCAAGGTCGAGCCCATGATTGCGCTTCCGTTCCATCCGTCCAACGTTTACACCTTGAGAGAGCTCATCAATAATCCGTACGAAATACTGAAGAAGGTTTCGGACGAGGGCAAAAAGCTTTTAAACAATCCCGACTTCGATTTGACCTCCAAGATAAAAGACGGAAAAATCGTCGTCGACCAGGCGGTCGTCGCGGGATGCTCGGGCGGAACCTACGACAACATCTGCGCCGTTTCGGAAATCCTCGACGGCAAGCACGTTGCGGAAGGTCTCAATATGAGCGTTTACCCCGGAAGTCAGGCGGTATATCTCGATTTGGTTAAAAAGGGTGTTGCCGCAAAACTGCTCCATTCCGGTATCGTCGTAAAAACAGCGTTCTGCGGACCCTGCTTCGGAGCGGGCGACGTGCCTCAGAACAACGGTTTTTCCATAAGACACACTACGCGTAACTTTGAATCCCGCGAGGGCAGCAAGCCCGCAGATAAGCAGATGGCGTCCGTAGCTTTAATGGACGCAAGGTCCATTGCCGCAACGGCGTTAAACGGCGGCGTTCTCACTTCCGCGGCAGACGTGGACTTCGACGACGCGGTGAAGCCGTTTAAGTTCGACGGCTCCGTTTACGAGGGAAGAGTATACGACGGAGCGGGAAAACCCGACCCGAAGGTTCCTTACCAGTACGGACCCAACATTGCGGACTGGCCGGAAATTGCGCCTCTTAAAAAGAACCTCGTGCTTAAAATGGCGGCAGTTATCGACGACCCCGTAACTACCACCGACGAGCTCATTCCGTCCGGTGAAATTTCCAGTCTCCGCTCCAATCCTCTCCGCCTTGCGGAATATGCGTTGTCGAGAAAACGTCCGGATTACGTGGGGCGCGCGAAGGCAGTTTACGCAGACGAATTAAAGAGACGCGAGGGGAACGTTCCCGCGGTTTACGCCGATGCAATGAAGCTTTCCGGCGTTTCGGGAGACTACTCGATAGGAAGCGTAATTTACGCCACCAAACCCGGCGACGGCAGTGCGAGAGAACAGGCGGCGTCTTCTCAGAGAGTTCTCGGGGGAGCCGCGAATATAGCCAAGGAATACGCCACTAAGCGTTACCGCTCCAACCTCATAAACTGGGGTATGATACCGTTTATTACCAAGGACGGGACGGCGTTTGAGGTGGACGATATTATAGTCGTTCCGGACGCGGCAAGGGTTCTCGACAGCGGAAAGACCGCGGCGTTTTTGGTGAGAGACGGCAAATCTCAGAAAATCGAGCTTTTCGTCGATAAGCTTTCGCCCGACGAAAAGGAAATAATTAGACGCGGCTGCCTTATAAATTTCTACAACAAGGAGAAATAAGCGGAGTTCGGCAAATTTTTCGATTTATATTTGCATAATCGCGGTAGTGGTCGGCATCTAATAATGATATGAAGCTTATCACTAATCTTACCGCTCTCAGGCACAATATAGAACTTATAAGAGGACGCTTGCCGTCCTCTTCGTCTTTAATTTTAATGGTCAAGGCAGACGCGTACAATCACGGCGTAAAAGCCGTCGCGCCGTTTGCCGAGCCTCTTGTGGACGGCTTCGGCGTGGCAACCGCCGCGGAGGGCGCGGCGCTACGTGTCAGCGGAATTGAAAAACAGATATTGGTTTCCGCAGCCTCCGCAATCGAGGCACCGGTTATTGCGCGGTACGGTTTGCAGCCTATGGTGGGGAGTCTCGAGCTTTTGGAGGCGCTGGCTGCCAGGGACGAGGAGTTGTCAATCGACCTGAAGATTGATTCGGGCTTCAACCGCTACGGCATAAAACAGTACGAGCTCCAAAACGCAATAAACGTCATCGCAAGCGGAAAGCTGAAGCTCCGCGCCGTCTGCACTCACTTCATGTGCCCCGGGAGCGCAAAGTATCAGAACGCACTGTTTACGGAAAGCGTATCCCGTATCGAAGAGGCATTCGGCAAAGTCAAGCGCCACGCGGCGAGCTCCTATTTTGCGGAGACCGGAGCGTATTGTTACGACGAGGTGAGAGTGGGACTTTTGGCGTACGGCTACGGACTGGAAATGAAGGTGAAGCCCGTTCTTTCCGTTAAAGCGGAGGTGGAATTCGTCAAGCGCATAGAGAAGGGGGAAAGCGTGGGCTACAACGCGATGTTTTCCGCCGAAAGACCCACGGAAATAGCGCTTGTCCGAGCGGGCTATTACGACGGCATAAGACGCGATTTGCGCGGGTTTAATATACTAATCAAGGGACAAAAGGCACCCATAGTAGGGGCTGTAAGCATGGACAGCTTTACGGTAGACGTTACCGGACTCGGGGTTTCCGCTCACGACGAGGCGACGGTTATAGGAGACACTCAAACCGCCGCAACGCTTGCAAAAGCTCTCGGAACGAACACTTACGAGGTGCTCACAATGTTCAGGGGACGCGCCGAAAGAGAGTTTATCAGAGAATAAAATCGGAAGGAATAGGGGAAATTTATTGAAATATAGGTATATTCGTAGTATAATATACCTATGCGTATTATTGCCGGTAAACACAGGGGCAGAAAACTGTTTGCGCCTCTTAATCGCGACATAAGACCGACTTCCGACAGAGCCAAGGAAGCCGTCTTTAACATCATACAATGGGAAATCAAGGACTGCGTTTTCGTCGATTGCTTTTCGGGAAGCGGCGCAATAGGAATAGAAGCTCTGTCCCGCGGTGCAAAAAAGGTTTATTTTATTGACAACGACAGAGATTCCGCGGCTCTTATCCGCAAAAACCTCACGGGAATAGACGGCAGCTTCGAGGTTGTTGAACAGGATTTTTTACAGGCGCTCAATTATATTTCATATAAGGAAAAGGACGGCGTAGACTTTATTTTCGCCGACCCGCCGTACCGGTTCGAGGTAGAGGAGGAGTTATTTAAAACCGTTATTTCATGCGGACTTTTAAAAAACGGCGGCAAGCTTTTATTCGAGCACGGCTTGAATAAAGAAATCCACACCAAAACCCTCTATAAGTACGACACGAGAACCTACGGAATAGCCGTAATAGATTTTTTCAGAGTGCCGACGGTGGGAGCGGTGACGGGAACCTTCGACCCGTTCACCAACGGGCATCTGTTCGTTCTCGAAGAGGCGCTTAACCGTTTCGATATGGTGCACGTCGTTTTCCTGATAAATCCCGACAAAACCCCGTATTTTGACCTTCCTACGCGTATGGAAATGGCAAGGATTGCCACGGACAAATATTCGGACAGGGTTATAATTTCCTCTTACGGCGGAATGACTGCCGACTATCTCAACGAAAACGGTATAAAATACGCCGTGCGCGGCATGCGCAACAAGGAGGACGAGGAATTCGAGCGCGCCATGGCGGATTATAACCGCGAGAACGGCGGCATAGAGACGATTATCGTCACTGCAAAAGACAAGTTTATTTCGAGCACCGAGGTCAAAGCGAGAATTGCACGCGGCGAAAGCTGCGACGGTTACCTTGACGGCAGGTTGCTCAGGTATTTCGAGGTGAAAAATGGTTGATATTGAAGAGCTGCTCAGCGAAATAGAAATGACCGTCAAAATGGGCAAGAAATCACTGTTTTCGGACAGCGTAACGATTAACCCCGACGACATTTACAGGATAGTGGATAAAATCAGAGACAACCTTCCCGACATGATAAGGGAAGCGACTTACGTCGTGAAAAACCGCGAGCGGCAACAGGAGGAGGACGCTCAACGCACTCAGATGATGATGGCGACCGCAGAGAGAAGGGCGAACGAAATAGTGCGCGAGGCTCAGGCAAAGGCGGAACAGCTAGTCTCGGGGCACGAGGTTACCAAAAGAGCGGAACACGAAGGCGTCAGCATAAGAAACGAGGCGCACGACTACAGCGACACCGTAAAACGCGAAGCCAACAACAGGGCGATAATGATTCTCGACGAAGCGGCAAGAATACTCACCATGCAGGTCAACAGGCTGACTTCGGCAATCAAAGACCTACAGACGATGAAGTAATGGGCGAGAGAATACACGCTTTTATTCAGTAGAAAAATCCGGCTATAAGATAAGCGAGAGCCGCGGCGAGCACGGCGTGGGTGACTTTGGTGCGCAGGTAATAACCTGCGCTTATTTTTGTTCCGCCTAAGAACGTCATCGCCTGAATGGTAACGGAAGCGCCGCCCATGGAAATCATAGCGGAAACCAAGGCGACGGTCGCTCGTGAAGAACCCAGCTTCGACAGCATGAGACAGCCTCTCGTCATCTCCACAAGACCGGTAAAGAAGGCTTCGGAAGCGGCGAAATTTCCTCCGCACGTTTCAACCAATCTGGCAAGTCCGTAAAACAAACCGACGTCCGTTAAAACGTCAACGAGCATACTGAAGACGGCGATGAGGCTGCCGACCAGCATGACGGAACCGAGGGTGTTGTAAACCGCGTCCGAGAGTCCTCCGTTTCCCTCAGATTGCGGCAACGTTTTTCTGCAAGATACCGGCTCGTGCCCCTTGCAGTACAGAAGTCCGTTTATAAAAGAGGAGAGGTAGTGCGCACCGAGTACGATAAACCCGAGCGTTTTATCATTAAAGAAATTAGCGGCGACTGTCCCAAGAATAAAGAGGGGCCCGGACGTCATGGAAAATGCAAGAATTCTCTTTGCTTCGCCTTCGGTTATTCTTCCGCATTTTAATGCTTCGGAAACCAATTTCGCGGCAATCGGATACCCCGAAAGCATACTTATAACCAAAATGTAAGCGGCTTCCGACGGCACGCGGTAAAGCCTTTTCAAAGGTTTTCCGATAACCGCCGAGAGGTCGTCGGATACGCCCAAAGAGGTCAGGAGCTTGGAGAAAAAGAGGAAGGGAAACAGCGACGGCATTACCGACGCTACAAACAGCCTGAAGCCGTAGAGAACGGACGCCGAGTATCGTTCCGGTCTTACGGCAAGAAGGATAATCAAAGCAATAACCGGTATTCCTATACCGTATTTTTTAACGGCGGCTTTCACCGTAAATTATATGTCGGAAGCAGAGCATTCATTATCCGAACTTGATTTTCTCGGGCAAAAATGTGCGCAATTACGGCTAATAAACCGTTCAACAACGCGGCTACTCAACCACGAGCATAACTCTGTTGTACTGAGTGTCGCGGTTGACGACGGAGAGAACGCCTTGCGCTTTCCAGTCGAGCTTGACTAAAGGGCGCAGACGCTTGTCGACTTTTTTATCGACGTCGGAAAATTTCGTCATTAAATTGGGAAGGTAGGAAAGAGTGGAAAGGAGCTCCGCCGCCTTGTCTTTTTTAACCGCCAAAATATGGTAGTAAGGGGGAAGAGTAAGAGCGTTCAGGAAAAAATCCTCCTTCAAATCGAACAGCACGCCGACGGAAAGGCGTTTAATCCGCGCCATGGTGTAATTTTTGGTTTTGGCTTTATCGAGATACTCGGCGTAAGTGGAGGAGGTTTCCGCCGCAATCTTCAGACGGTTGTTGAGCCCGTCACGGGTAGCGAAGCCGCGGTATGACAGAAGCTCCCGCCCGTCCGCCTGCTTCATTTTATAAAGTATCATATCGCCGAGGGCGTCTCCGCTTCCGCGATAGGTGCGGAGAAGCTCGTAGCTCGCAACAGGCATGCTCTTTCTGACCTCCGCAAGCTTTCCCGAGAGAAGCGCTTCGCGTATTGCCGCGGCGGAGGGGTATTCTGTGTCGGTTGCGGTGCTGTCGTAGCCCGCCCCCACGCGCCTGACGGTGTGGAAGGAAACGTTCCACCCGAGTTTTTTCGCGGCGGCGATATAGGCTATTCCGAGAACGTTGTTGGCTCCCTCGTAAAGCTCCGCTACGTTTTTTGTATTCCTCGTGAGTTCCGGAAAATTCCGCTACGGCTTCCGCGTAGGCTTTCGGGTACGCCGTTCCGCGCTCGAGGCGGCTTTTTATGGCAAGCGACAGCTCTTCGGGTTCCTCAACTGACAGCTCCGCCGCTTTTTCGAGAAGCGCAACGTCTCCGCACTCGCTTCCGAAGGAAAGATGGGTTATTTCCTTTATTCCCGACAGCATTTTAACCGCCCCGTAAGCGAAATGCTCGGCGGGGGAAAGGGTGTAAATCAGCGGCAGCTCGAAAACCATATCCACGCCGCACTTTACGGCAGTTGCGGCTCTCAGATATTTATCGGCAACCGCACTGTCTCCGCGTTGGGTGAAGCTTCCGCTCATGACGGAAATTACGGCGTCCGCGCCGGTTTCTTCTTTAACCCTTGCTAAGTGAAACGCGTGTCCCGAGGTGAAGGGATTGTATTCTGCTATGATTGCCGCAATTTTCATTTTCCGTCCTGTATTTTAGGGGTTTTGCTTGCCTTATTTTCAATTATAGATTATAGTATATACTGACAAAAAGATAAAGCATTTTCGTTAAGGAGATATATTGCCATGTCAAAGATAATGGATGAAATTTTCCACAAAGCAAAACTTGCCAACAAACACATCGTTCTTCCCGAGGGGGAGGAAATGCGCACCATAATCGCAGCAATCGAAATTGCTACGAGAGGGATTGCCAGGGTGACGCTTTTGGGCGACAGAGATACCGCCGTTTCCAAGGTTCCCGATAAGGACACCTCGAAGCTCGAATTTATCAATCCCGAAACCGACCCTAAAGCCGCGGTTTACGCGAGCCTCCTCTACGAACTCAGAAAGGATAAGGGTATGACGATGGAAAAAGCCGCAGAGACGGTAAAAGACCCCCTCTATTTCGCAACTCTGATGCTCAAAGCGGGAGACGCCGACGGAATGGTTTCCGGAGCCATTCATTCCACCGGAGACACGCTCCGCCCCGCGTTGCAGATTATTAAAGGAAAGAAGGGGATTTCCTGCATAAGCAGCTGCTTTATAATGATAATTCCCGCAGCCAATCCGTATATGCCTCAGGGAGGCGTTATGGTATTCGGCGACTGCGCCGTCAACCCCGACCCCACGGCGGAACAGCTTGCGGAAATCGCAATCGCTTCCGCAGATACGGCGAGAAGCATAGCGGGTATAGAGAACCCCAACGTTGCAATGCTTTCCTTCTCCACGAAGGGCAGTGCGAAGCACGACCACGTAACTAAGGTTCAGCAGGCGACCGCAATCGTTAAGGAGCGCGCACCGGGGCTCAACGTCGACGGAGAGCTTCAGGCGGACGCGGCTCTGTTCCCAACGTAGGCATGCTTAAAGCCCCCGGCTCTGCCGTTGCCGGTCACGCAAACGTTTTGGTGTTCCCCGATTTGCAGTCGGGAAATATCGGATACAAGCTGGTTCAGCGCTTCGCGGGTGCGGAGGCAATCGGTCCTATCTGTCAGGGACTTGCAAGACCCGTCAACGACCTTTCCCGCGGTTGCAGCGTAGCGGATATAGTCGCGGTCGTCGCAATGACTGCGCTTCAGGCGTAAAATTAAAGGAGAGTATAAATGAAAGTTTTGGTCATTAACGCAGGTAGTTCTTCACTTAAATATCAGCTGATAGACACGGAGACGGAAACGGCGATTGCAAAGGGCGTTGCCGACCGTATCTCAAAAGAGGACGCGATTTTCAAGTACAACGGCAAAACCAAGATAGAAAAAACTCTTCCGATAAAGGACCATACGGAAGCCTTTAATATGGTAATTTCCGCATTGACCGACAAGGAAACCGGAGTGATTTCCGGTCTTGAAGAGATTTCCGCCGTCGGACACCGAGTTCTCCACGGAGGAACGAGGTTTAAAAAGAGCATAATAATGAACGAAGAGAATATGAAAATCTGCCGCGGCAACGAAGACCTCGGACCTCTTCACATGCCCCCGAACCTCAACTGCATCGAGCTTGCCGAAAAGCTTTTACCGGGCATTCCCATGGTGGCGGTTTTCGATACGGTGTTCCATGCGACGATGCCGGAATATGCGTACAGATACGCTATTGCGGACAACTATCTCGAGGATTATCAGATTAGAAAATACGGCTTCCACGGCACCTCCCACCAGTTCGTCACGGGCGCCGCTCTTGCAAGACTCGGCAACCCCGCGAGTTCCAGAATAATAACCTGTCATTTGGGCAACGGCAGCTCGCTTGCCGCGGTAAAGGACGGAAAGTGCATAGATACAACAATGGGACTTACGCCTCTCGAAGGGCTTATTATGGGTACCCGTTCCGGCGATATGGACCCCGCCGCCGTCGAATATATGTGCCTGAAAACAGGTATGACCGTGTCGGAGGTTCTGACCGTTCTCAATAAGAAGAGCGGACTTCAGGGACTTTGCGGAGCGAGCGATTTCAGAGACCTCGAGAAGCTGTATAACGAGGGGGACAAAAAAGCTATCCTCGCATGCGAGATGTTCGCCTACAGATTTAAGAAGTATATCGGTTCTTACTACGTCGCGCTCGGCGGTCTCGACGCATTGGTCATGACAGGCGGTATCGGCGAGAACTCCTCTTTCGGAAGAGGGCTTGCCCTGAGAGGATTGGAGTGTCTGGGAATTAAAATGGACGAGGAGAAGAATAAAAACTTCCCCTGCGGCAGCGTAGGCGAAATCGCCGACGCCGATTCCAAAGTCAAAATTCTCATTCAGCCGACCAACGAGGAACTTGTTATCGCCCGTGAGACCGCAGCTTTGGTTGAAGGTAAATAAGTTATTATAGGCTAAAAATATTTGACAATGGAGTGCTTAAAGGTTATAATATCGAGGTTGCTATGTATCTGGACGTATTGAAAGCAGTAGAAGGAGAGCGTTACGGCTTTTCGGAAATCGCGGAACCGTTTACCGATATATACGAAGGAAGAGAAATCAAACCCGTAGGCAAGCTTTGCGTCAAGGGCAGTTATTTTGTGGATAAAGGGCGCGTTTTCGTAGATTTTTACGAGGAAGTGGCGATTGAAGCAAAATGCGACAGATGTCTCACTGCAATAAAAACCACACACTCGGCAGAGGATGAAATAATATTTTCCAAAACTCCCGAGGACGGCGAATATCTTTACGAAAACTACGTCGTTCCTTTGGATAAGGCGTTAAGGGAAGCGCTTTCTCTGACCCTTCCGAGTGAGTTTCTCTGCAAAGAGGACTGTAAAGGTCTTTGCCCCGTTTGCGGCAAGGATAAAAACAAAAATCAATGTTCCTGCGAGGACAACCGGCGCTCGGCGGCTAATCCGTTCGCCGTCTTACAAAATATAGGAGGTAAGGAAGATGGCAGTACCAAAGGCTAAAATCAGCAAATCGAGAGGTAGGTCCAGATACGCAAACTGGAAGCTTTCCACGCCCAATCTTGTGGAATGTCCGCAATGCAAGGCTCGTATCAGAAGCCACGTCGTATGCCCTAAGTGCGGTTATTACGACGGCGAACAAGTTGTTTCCGCAAACGAGAAGAAAGACTAAACTTTATATCTTAAAAGTTTGAGGGAGGCTCAGTCCTCCCTTTTTTTATCGGAGGAGACTATGACAAAAATCGTATTGGACGTATTCGGCGGAGATAACGCGCCGAAGGCAACGGTCGAAGGCGCGGTTCGCGCTCTGGAGCAAGCAAAGGATTTGGAGCTCGTGTTGGTCGGCGACAAGGAAAAAACGCTCGAAGAGCTCGCGGCGTTTTCCTACGACGAGAAGAGAGTGGAATTGGTTGACGCAAAAGAGGTCATAACCAACGACGATTCGCCGACGGAAGCTATCCGCGTAAAAAGAGATTCCTCAATCGTCAGAGCCATGGATTATTTAAACGCTCACGACGAGGCGGCGGCGTTCGTTTCGAGCGGAGCGACGGGCGCGGTTCTCACCGCGGCGGTTCTGCTGCTTCCGAGAATTCAGGGGATTAACCGCCCCGCTTTAGCTCCCATTCTGCCGACCGTCACGGGCGG
>CAYXBO010000016.1:0-14030 GCA_964463195.1 uncultured Christensenellaceae bacterium
ATCATATCACCGATATTAAGCCCCTCTTCGGTTACGAAGCTTCCGAGGAGGTTCCCGATTATACCAACCAGGTCTATACCGGTTACCGCCGCTTTAAAGAGACCCAGACCGCTCAGGTCTACGTACACCTGCGGAACAAGAGCGTCCGGAGACGGCAAGGTATAATAAACGCCGATAAGCAGCATATCGCCGTACCCTATTTCTAGATAGAGCTGGGTTTTGTTGAAGTCGGCGAGGTTTACGAGCGCCTCGAGGTCGAAGGTAAAGACCATGGACGAGGACTGCAACGAGAGGTCGAAGGAGCCCTCGGGCATACCGACCAGTGTTTCCACCAGCTTTTCCATATCCTCAATCTGACGGCTCTTGCCGGTTTCGTCGTCGTTGGTGGTTTTAAGTCTGACCTCCGCGTGGAGCGACAGGTAAACGTTTCTGAGAATATCTATATTGGAAATGTTGTCTACGATATTTCCCGCAAAATCCTCTTCGGCGGTAATCGTGGACTCGACGTACTCTCCCATCCGGAAGGAGCCGCCGGTAAAGCCGAACTGTATGAGGAACATTTCCTCGTCGTCAAGGGTAACCCTGAGACCTCTTAAGGTTCCGTCCTCTTCCTCGACGTAGCCTATCGTCAGGCGGTTGAACTGCGGCAAGGCAATGGATTCGTTTATACCGTGGACAAGGGACGCCGCGAGCGCGCCGGTTATAGACAGCGCGAACTCCTTAGAAGAAATGGTCAGCATTAACAGCGCGGTGCCGAACTGCAAATCCTCCGCGGGTATCTGTACGCTTCTCGGTGCGGAGAACAGCTTATCGGTGTTTCCGTCCGCGGAATAGCTCCTTAAAACCTCCGCCATTGCGGGCATTGCGACGGTTGCCGCCTCGGCGGACTCGCCGCCAGACATGAGGTTTGCCATCATATCTCTTACCAGAGTTTCGATATCTATTCCGGAAACGGATACCGCGGGAAGTCCAAGTCCCGACAAATCGACGTATGCCGTGGAATTGGAGCCGTTGTTTCCGTCGCCCTTGAAGGTAATTCCCACGTACTGTTTTCCGTCGTACACCACGCCGAGAGACAGTCCGACGTTTCCGATATCTGAGAAGTCTATGAATATCTTAACGATGAGCTCTACGGCAATGTGGAGCTGTTCGCCGCTTCTTAAAACCACGTCCATTCCGAGGAGGGAATTGGTAAAGTCGGACAAATCGAAGAAGCTAATCAGCCTGTCGTCTATAAGGAGCTCGCTTCTCAATTCTATTTCCGTCTTCAGGTCGGCGAGGTTGCTGAACAGTCCGAGCGGCAAATCCGTATCTCCGAGGAAGCAGTTGCCCTCGTGCATGTTTCTGCCGCCTAAGGCGATATCCAGACCGCCTATCGCCAGTCCGAAGCCCAGAGCGGTTTCGTCGGTGTCGCCGACCGCCGCGAGGTTGACGTTTACGGCAATCTCGTTGTTAATGAAGTCGATTGAGACGGAAATCCCCTGAATATCCTCGAACGGGAAGCCGAAGAGCGCGAGCAACACCTGAGCGATTATGTTCTTGGTGATAACTACCGCAACCTTGCCCTTTGTGAGAGACAGGCTGTCTAAAAGATTGGCGATATTTACGCCGGGGAGAATTTCCAGACCGTTGTCGTCGCCGACAATGCCCGCAGGGCTCGGCGCGCCTGCTCTTCGGGAGGCAAGGCTTACCGCCTGACCAGCTTCCTCTCCGGTAAGTCCGAGACCGGAAAGAATATTGTTGATAATGACGTTGTAGTCAAGCCCCATGAACGTGTTGATATCCGCTCCGGAAATCACGAAGTCGGGCATGGGCGTCCCCGGAACGTGCATCATTATGACCAAATCGTTTTCCGGCGAGTCGCCGTATCTTCCGAGCCCGCGAACAGCAAGGGAAAGCATGGCAAATCCCTGAGTGTTCTTGAAGGAAAGCGCAACGGCGAGGGCAAGTCTTCCCTTAAGCAGCTCGACAAGGTCTACGTCGAACTGAAGCGTAAGAGTTACCGCGCCG
Source organism: uncultured Christensenellaceae bacterium (assembly GCA_964463195.1). GTDB lineage: Bacteria > Bacillota > Clostridia > Christensenellales > DTU072 > CAYXBO01. The sequence goes on from CAYXBO010000016.1 coordinate 2,011, forward strand.
CTGAGCGCCTCGTTAATCTGTATGTAAAGGAGGGAATCGATACTGTTGTTCTCGAAAATCTTACTCCAGTCGATTAAATATTCCTTGAGCTCTGCGGAAACCGTGAGGTCCACGGACGCGCTTATCTTACCGACGAAGCCTAAGATATCGAAATCTTCGCCGTTTAATACCGCCATGAGGTCGAAGGCAACGTAGCCCTCGAAGTCCCTGTCGTCCAGTCCGGATTTAAGGCTTTCAAAGCCCTCGCCCGACAAATCTATTACGGTGTCGTTGAGAAGCTTTACCGTGAGGTCGTAACCGCCGTTGTCTTCCGTCGCGCCCTTTCCTATATTGAGATAAATATAGAAGTTTCTGTCGTAATTTACGCCGAGCTTTCCGCCGTCGAATATTGAAGACACGAGAGCCGTAAGGTCTATTTCGCCGAACCCGAGCGCCGATAAAACGGTGGTTACGGTAAGCAGCGAGATTTCCAGTGAGAATTCTCTGGAATTCAAGGAAAGCAATATCTCGAGAGCGTCTCCGCCGACGGCAGCTCTTCCTTCCGCGGCGTAGCCGTAAAGTGCGGAAACGGGAAGGTTAGCGGTAAGAGAAGGCATATCCTGCTTAACGGTGTTCGCGCCGTAGGAGGCAGTCTCCGTCTTATCGCCGAAGCCGAGCATTCCGTAGAGAAGCTCGCCCACCGTGAAGTCGGGGATACGTACCTTTAAGGTGCTGTCGAAGAGATTGACGGTTGCGAAAATACCGTCGTTCCTTATGGCGATGTTTATAACCTCCTGCTCGAAGTTGAAGCTGTCGTCGGATATCGCAAACGCTACGGACAGCTCTCCGTAAACGGAGTTCTTCGCCGTCTCCAAATCCATGGAGAGGAAGTTTTTGAGGGAAATTCCCAGCTTCGCACCGATATTTACGTCAATTCTGTGCGTTTCGCCGATATTGAGGTTAGCCTTCATGGTGGCGATTACGAGGTCTAAAATCGCGTCGAGGTTGATGTTGCCGCGAAGGAGCTCGAGTGACAGGCTTATGTTCAGCTCGGTGTATATCTCGAGCTCGTCGAAGCTTACGTAGCTCTCCTTCTCTTCGGCGGAAATAAGAGGCTCTATTATGCTCAATTCCGGATTGGTGCTGTCGACTTCGGTGTCGACCTTGATGTTACGGGTGATTATCGACGCGCCGAGGGATATGCTCGCGGGGTCGTCGCCTACGGCGGTGAGGTCCACACCGAGAGACAAGGTGAAGCGGTTGTCAACCGACAGCCTTATCTGCGGTTTAGCGGTGTTCTCTATTGCCGTAACCATCTGGTCGGACAGTCCGACCATTCTCAGCACTCCGAACAGCATTCCGGAGCCGACTGTTGCGAAAAGTCCGTCGCGGTTTACTAAAATATCGACGATACCGACGGTTTTACCTGCGGCGTTATAGGCGCTCACCGGAGCGGCGAACAGTCTGTCCATAGCGTCGTAGTACGCGGGAGCCGTGGAGGAATAAACCGCCGTCGCGGCGTTGACGTCCGTCGTAGTATTTCCGCCGGTGAACATTGCAACCAAATCCATGACGGAGTTTACCGGAATTTTCACCTTGGAAATACCTAAGCATTCCGCGTCGATGTACGCCACTCCGCCGACGAAATAGATATAGATATCGAAGTAATCCTGATGGTTGACGCTGTAGACGTGAGCCTTTACCTGAATACCTTCGAGAATTCTCTGCACACCCTTTGAAGCCTTAACGACGCCCTCTTCGGTGTAGGAATAGTTGGTTCCGTCGAGAGAGAAGGTTCTGCCGTTGGAATTCATCGTGCCGACCTTACGGTTGGCGATGTCTCTTATATCCGAACCGACTACGGTATAGGTGTTACCGCCGATAACCAGTCTGCCTTCGGACTGATAATAGTGCGCGCCGGTAACCGTTTCGTAGAAGCTGGTGTTGAACACGATATCGAGGTCCAGACGGATGGTGTCGCCGAACAAATCCTCCAAGGTGAGCTTCGGCGCAAGACCTTTGCCGAGGAGCGCGGAGGCGTCCCACAGGGAATTGAGAAGCGTTGCGAACTCGAAGGCTCCGTCCTTCGTATCTATGGACACCTCGAAGGAAGCCGAACCGAGAACGGTGTTGATATCCATGAGGTTTTTGTATTCTCTCTGCTCTTCCGCGGTCGGGGGAACCATAGGCTCTCTGCCGTCGCCCTCGGTCGGACGCTGCGGAATGGGATTCATTCTTATGGAAAGCTCGTTTATCGCAAGGGACAGGGACAGGAAGTCCGTGCTGTTGTCCTGAATAGCTATTCCGAGACCTACGCCGTTTTCGTCCGCAAACAGCTGTACGGTCAGCTGCTCGAACATCTCGAACGGCTGAAGCCCCAGCATTGCAAACAGCGCGTTGAACGCCGCGTTTCTTAAGACGACGTAAAGACCTGAGCCCAAAAGCTCTATAGAAATAGGCATAACGTTGGATTCGGAAACTCTTCCCGAAGCAAACGCCGCCGCAACGGCTCTCTGCTCTTTGGCAGCGTCGGACTGAAGGTCTACGGTTGACTCCGCCGGCGCAAAGAGAGAGGCGAAATCCTTAAGCTTGAGCTTCGGACCGTTCAGAGCCGAGAGGTCTACGTATATGTCGCCGTACACGAGCTGAACCGTCAGGAACACCTCGTCGTTGAAGCTCATTTTGATTTCCGCCTGAATGCTGCCGAGGGTGAGCTGTCCGCTGGTAATCTCGTTGATTAAGTCAAGGAGACGGATATTGGCTCTTATATCGACCGCAACGGTTCCGCCGTAGTTTCCGACGACGTTCACGCCGAGCTGGACTATGAGGTCGCTGAGGTAATTTCCGAGAAGTCCCGACAGCGGTTCCTTATTTATATTGCTGTTCTCATATGCATTGAGACCGTATTTTAATTCCAGCCTCGTCGCAAAGGACATCTGCGCGTCGGTGAACACGTCGTAGGTGTTGCTGTCTGCGGGAGGCAACATTTCGGGCATATCCGACGGCACGAGGCTTAACGTAATGTTGTTGTTGATACCCAAAGTAAGCGACAGATATTTGTCGGGGTTCTCGAGGCGGTTGCCGTCTCCGTCGGTCATCCACTCGTTGAGAGCAAGCTTTAAGGCAAGAATTTTATTCTCGCCGAGGAGCTCCGCGGAAATGTTAAGGGAGCCTAAGGAATTCACCATATTCTCGAGGTCGAGAATGAGGGAATCGGACAGTTTGATGTTGTTTACGTCCAGACCGAGGGTTTTGAGCACGGCAAAGAGCGCCGAAGAGGAAATCTGCACCGCAAACGCCTCCGGCGACACGTTGATGTTGATAAACTGGGAAATTACCGAGGTTTCTTTGGCAACGTACGACGCAAACTGCGCGTCGGAAGCATAAGACGGCGCCGCATCCAGAGCGTACCCCACAGTGGACAGTCCGAACATCGGCGTAAACAAATCGAGGAAGGTGGGCACCGCGTCCTCTATCATGAATTTTCCTATGCCGAGGACGGCGAGGTTCACGTAAAGGTTGCCTCTGCTGAATCGGAGGCTCAGCACCTCGTCTCCCTTGTCGTCGGAAAGCACCACCGCCAAAGAGGACTGAAGCAGCACGTCAAGGCGGACGGCTTTGTAGGTATAACCGTTCTCTTCGTCCCCGCCTCTTAAGATGAGCAGTCTGTTGCCCTCCGAGTCCGTCATTAACGCCATATTTCCGTTGACGAACATGGCGGAAACGTCCACTCCGTCGTATCTGCCGTTTGCGATATCGAACATCAAATCGTTAAGGAGCGCGCCGTTTGCGAGGAGGTTGCCGAAATGTATCTTCGCTTCGACGCTTAGGGTGAATTCCTGACTGATATCCTTGAGTATCGAGAGAACGGGCTCGACCGCGAGGTTATTTATGGAGAGAACGGAAGACAGGATTTCGCCGAAGGAAACCTGCATTCCCTCCTTCATATCCCAGCCGAAGGTCATTTCGGCTTTCATATAGAAGTCCTGCGTCATCTCGCCGACGTAACCGAATAAAGATGCGTCGAAGTCCTCTCCCACCACCGACATATCCTCGGGGTCAATCTGAATTCCGACGCGGTCTATGGAAAGTCCGAGCGTATAGGAAGCTACGCTCAGCTGGAGCCCGAGCAAGCTGCCGTTTGCCATATCAAACGCCCAGATATCAAGGGCAAGAATGCCGTTTACGGTATTTATAATCTCTTCGCCGCTGATTAAGGGATTGCCGTCGTCGTCGGTTATATTGAGAGCCGTAACGAGAAGAGCCACAACGTCCGCTCCCACGTGAAGCGCAAGAACTCTGTCCATTCCGAGGGAGAGATTTATGTACGCCTGCAAAAGTCCGGTGTTGTCCGCTCTTTCGCCGTTTGCGTTGAGCGGAGCGTTATTCTGCGCTTCGATAAACGCTTCGGACGCGGACGGCGGCGCAAAGGTATCGAACAGAGAGGTCATGAAGCGGGCGAAGCCGTCTATTCTCATTCTGCCCATGTTGAGCGCGGACAGGTCTAATAAGAGGTCGTTCTGTCCGTCGCCGGTTTCGTCGAAATAGTAAACGCCGACCAAAAGTCTGCCGCTGCCGCCTCTTAACTCCAGCAAAGCGTTTATACCGTTCCAGTCGCCCGTCAGAAGGTCTTTTACGTTGACGGTCGCCGCAAGTCTGTAATGCAAGGTCGGGGAAATATCCGTTAAAAGGTTGATAAGGACGCCGAACTGCGTTCCGCCCAGAATTCCGTTAAGAATAGTGTCAATCTTTATCCTATCGTTGTCGGAGCCGTCGGTTTTGCCATTGAGCTCCAGCGTTCCTTCCACCTCTACGGACGCGGAAACGTTGTCCGCGCTTAAAACCCTGTCGTATTTGGGAGTATCCGGATAGACGGGAGAGAGGGAAATATTAGGCAGGTTAAGGACGGCGTCGACCTTGAGAGCGTCTTTTAGTCCTGCGTTGAGAGACAGCAAGGTGTTGCCGCCCAAAAGCCCGATATTTACTTCGGGGTCGTGCCCGTCGAGGAAAGCCGAAATATCGATACCCGCAAGTCCTAAGAGAACGGAATAAATAGCGCCCGAGGTTACGCTTGCAACTATCGGCGAGCTCATGCCGTAATCCTCGTATTCCACGGCGATTCTTATGAGTATCTGCGCGGCAAGCTGTTGGTCTCCGTTGTCGGAATTTGCAAGAGCAGCCAGCTTTGCGAGCGGTTTTTCGTAGACCGTAACCTTTCCGCTTTCATTCATAACCGCAACGTCGGTCGCCATAGCGGTTGAGGTGAACGCCCCGAGAAGTCCCACGACGTCCTCGACCTTGAAGGGCTTGATACCCGTCAGGTTTTCCGCGTCGACGTAAACGTCAGCCGTAAGAGAGGAAACTACCGTACCGGCGGCGTCGACGGTGGTTCTCGTCCCGCCGAACACCTGAACGTCCAGAACGTCGCCGACCTCCAGCTTGTCGTTTTCGAGGACGGTACCGATTTTAAGCGACACGTACAGGTTATTTATATCGGTAAGGTTGAGTATAACTTGTATTCTTATATATAGAGCGCCCTGGAACTTGCCGCCGTTTTTGCCGATGAGCTCAACGAGCACGCCGAGCTCGGACAGCACGTCCTTATCAAGCGGCAGCTCGACGTTTAAGGACCCGAGGAGGTTTTTGACGAGGTTGTCGAAATAGACCTTGCCGTCGGCGCCCGCAAGGCTTTCAATGCTGAGCTCCGCGGTAACGTCGACGCCTATCGCGCCGAAATCCCTGATTTCTTCGACGTCCGTCAGATTGTCCGCCGCCAAATCGGGCTTTGCGAAATCTACGGATAAACCGCCGAGACCGAGGCTTAAGTTAATTCCCGAAACAGTGGCGGATAAGCCGATATGAAGAGGCGTTGCGGAAACCTCTATTTTAATTTCCGCGGTCGTTTCGTCGAAGAACGGCGACAGGTCGATACCGAACGCCGAAAGAATGCTGACGAGCACGTCCTCAGTCACGATAACCGCCAGCCTTCCGCCGGCAAACGTTATCTTTATGTAATCGGCAAACGCGGTGTATCCCGCCGCTCTCGAGAGCGCCGAGCGGTCCTCTTCCGCGGTATCGGAAAGAATTCTCGCGGTATTAGCCGTTTCGGACAGCGCCGAACCGGAACCTCCGAACAGGCTCATAACGTTGGGAATTAAGGTGAATTTATCGGGCGACAGACCGAACAGCGTAGTTTTGACGTAGAGGTCGCCGCTTGCCGAGCCGTTCGAGCCGACGTATCCCTTGTAAATTGCGGTGAGGAAGGCGTTCCCCTCCCCGTCGCGCATTTCCACTCTGAAGGTGGAGGCGAGAATATTGTTTAAGTTAAGGTAAGCGTCTACTGAAAGAACGATTCCCGCAGCGTCCGCGCCGAATATATCGATAAACGCTTCGAGGGAAACGCCCGGAAGTATGCCGCCCACGACGGGAGACAGGTCGAGACGGTTGCGGTCGCCGTCGTTCGGGGTGGAGGAGAAGGAAACCTCGGCTTCCAGCTGAACGTGTACCGATTCGGTTATACTCGACAGATTTCCTCTGTGCCAGTAGGACGGGTCGCTTAAATTGGGGACGGAAATAACGTAGTTGTTGCCGGAATTTTCGTCGCCGAACCAGATGCCTAAGCCCGACAGTCCGATATTGAGGTTTATGGTTTCGATACCGGTCGTAACGCTGAGAGCTACGCCGTCCTCGAAATCCAGCTTGATTTCGGTATCCTGAACGGTTACGGAACTCTTTTTAAGCCCGAGGAGCTCCGAAAGCAGGTTGGACAGCTGGTCTCCCGCAAGAGCAAGAGCTATGGAGTACGGAGAAATCCACACCTGAATTCCGAGAGCCACGGTGTTGGACGCTTGCGCGAGATTTCCGATAGTATAATTCTTGTTCGAGGTGTCGGGCGCAGTGTTCGCCATGACTGCGCTCGCCTCCGTAGAGCCGTTGACGAGTCCGAACAGCATATCTCCCACGCCGTCTATCGCGAGGTTCGCCATGCCGAAGGCTTCGAGCTCCACGTAAAGCGTGCCGCCCTTCAAGTATACGTTTAATACGTCTCCGTTCTCTCTCGAGGAAACGTTGAGATGAAGCTCGCTGTTTCCTATATTGGGAAGGCTGATTTTGCCCCCTTCGATGCTCATTTCGCTGAGATTTAAGTTGAGACGCAGAGTGAAATCGATGTGAGCGTTGAGCTCTTTGGTTTCCACGTAAACCTTGAGTATCTGTGAAAGCGTGCCGCCGAGGGCTCCTCCGAGCATTTCGCCCAAAAGGTCGTCAAGGTCGAAGCCTTCGTAGTTGGGGTTTCCGTCGAGATAAAGATTGCCCGAGAGCTGGAAGGTAACCGACAGGCTCTTCATCAGCTCCTCGATATTCACGAAATCGTTGGTGGTAACGTCGAAAACCCTTCCCTCGCCCGCCGTAATCTGCGCGTGCGTAAGAGGTACGACGTTTAAGGAGACGAATTCCTTCTTTTCCGAAGACGCCTTATCGATAATGCCGAAATGCAGCTCGAGAACGTCGGTATCTCCGTTGATTACGTCGAGGTCTATGGAAAGATTTACTTCGGGGAGACTGAGGTTGACCCCGAGAACCTGCATGAGAACGTTAAGCAGCTGCGCGCTCGCAAGGATACTCAGAGCGTTTTCGCTGACGGTGATATCCGTCAGCAGCTTGCCTACCACGTCCAATATATCGAGCTCCTTAAGCTCGTACGCGGACCCCGTCATCGCATATCCGTAGAGCCCGAATTCTCCGAGCACCGCCGCGGCAGCCGCCTGATTTTTCGGCAGGAACATGGTAAGAGTGTTGCGGAAGTCGAGCTTCCCTTCAAGCCCGAGCTTGACGCTGATGTTCGGAAGCTGACCGTTTACGAACTTGAATACCGAAACCTTCTGCTGGAGATTTCCCAGATTGGTGAAGTCGATATAGAGATAATCCGAGGTTCCGTCGTAGTAAATCGACAAAAATCTTTGATTTTGCCATTCGTCCACCGTCGCCGTGGGCAGATAGAAGTGAACGGCGAGCGAGCTTCCGCCGAAGCTTATGTAGTTTAAGAAATCCGCGCCTACGGTGTTCTTCATATCGAGGTTGGCGAGGACCTTATAGCCTATCGAGGTTCTTGCAAAATCGGTAACCCCGATATTTATCATAAGATTTGACAGTACGCCCGACAGCACGGCGCCGAGGTCAACCTCCGCCGCCGAATTGTTGACGCTCTTGTCGATACCGAAATCGATATACCCGCCCATTTCAATGTGGTAGGTATTGTCGCCGAAGAGATTGCTGTAACCGCGTCCCGCTTCTTCCGCCGCAGCGTTGATTTCCTCGTGCGAATCGTATCTGAATTCGGGACGTTCCATGTACGCGAGACTGTTGAGCTTGATTTTAAGGCTTAAGTCGTCGGAAACGTTCACCTCGAGCTTGAAGAGGGAATTCTCGTTGTCGTCGATTGCCGTCCCCGAAAGCGGTACGGAAATAATAATATCGCGTATTCCTATTATTGCGTCGTCCATGAACATGGACAGAATGGTAGAGAGCCCCGCGCCGGTAATCTTTATGCTCATCGGCGTGTTTGCGGGGTCTTCGGTCAAATCGGGAAGTATCCAGGTAGGCGGCAGCATCTCTCCCGTCTCGGGGTCCTCGTACTCGTAGAAATTGGCGAGAATTCCGAGGAGAGTGTTGAGATTGAAGCCCGTTCCGTCGTTTTCTAACTCGGAGCCCTCGCCCTCGGAACCGCCCTCCTCCGGGTCGGAAGGAACTACGGTGGTATCCGCGTTGGGGTCGAGGAAGGGCATAATCCCCTGAAGAAGCCCGCCGGAGCCGAACAGCATCCCCGTCAAATCGAGCCCCGACACCGCGAGGTTGGGCAGAGCGTAATTCTCTCCCCCTATCGCCGTCGTCTCGACGTAAATGGTGTCTCCTATGAGATAAACGGAAATAATCGGTCGGAGTTCTCCGAAGCCGGCGTCGTAATTGAGGTTCAGCTCCATGCGGTTTTTGTCGCCGTCGAACATGTCGAGGTCAACCTTGAGCTCCACGTTGAACTCGTAATAGGTACGGTCGCCTTCGGCGGTGTTCGAGCCGAACTCTATCGGCATGCTTCCGACGGAGCCCAAATCTATTAGCTCGCCTATGACGTCGTCTAAGGTTAGAACCGTCCCCGCCTTCGCCTCGACCTCTATGGAAAGGCTGGTTTCAAAGTTGAGCAAGCCGCCTTCCGTGTATTTGGTACCGCTCGTAGAAAGGTTCTTTCCGGCAAAACTGATTGCCGCGGGATTGGAGGATTTCGCCATCACAAACGGCGTAATTTCGATATTTACGTCGAATTCTTTCATCGGATGAGCTTCATCCGTCTTCGCCTCGACCTTTATTTCCATACCCTCCGTGACAAACCCTTCGTAAGTGGTTCCGTCCGTGCGCCTTATGGTTTGCAGATTGTCAATCGAACCGATTGTCATAAGCATCGGCGGCCAGTTTTTATCCCTTATAGAACGGATACTGAAGCCCAAGAACTGCTCGAGAAGCGGGTCGAAATCGGGGAAGCCGAACAGCGTCCAGCCGATTTGGAAATCCGGAATTCCGATAAGCGGTCCTAAGGACGACGCGTCGCGGAGAAGTCCGAGAAGGGAGTTTGCAAGCACCGGAACTCTGGTAGCTCTTCTGGTGTTACCCGCCGAATACTCGACCGTCGAGCCCGATTCCAAATCGAAAAGTATGCCCTGCGCAATGGAATTGACCAAGCCGTCGATGGACAACTGGCTCTTTCCGTTTTCGTCCGGATTGATTACTACGCCCATGCTCTCAAGCAAAGCGTCGATTTGGGACTGCGCGCCCACGATTCCCATAATGAGCGCCGCGGGGTCGAGACCGCCCAGCTTATCCATAAGACCGGACAGGGTCTGACCTATTTTGGTGAGGTTAAGCTCCGGCATATAATAATTCATCGCCGGATAACCGGGGGTCCCCGGAAGCACGGAAACGTACAGCACCTGCTCGTAATAATAAACTCCGAGCAAAAGCGAGGAGGTTACGTTATCCCTGAACTCCAGAAGGAGCTGACTCCGCATATTGTCGGTCAGATGGAAATTCGCCTTGAAATCCAGCTTTATCGCCGAGGTGTTCGTGGCGCCCGTCGTGTAATCGTTGTAAAGGAAATTAAGGGAAAAATCGAGCACGAACCACTCTTCGTTGCCCGTTACCGCATATTTCTGCGCGCGGTTGGTCAAGCCTTCGCCTATAAGACGGTTGGCTTCGGTTTTTGTGATAGGCGTGCCGACAGTTACGTCGGTGGGGTCGCCGGGAGTAATATCCGGCGGATTGTCGGTACGCGGAGTACACGCAACAATGCTCACGACCATAGCCGCAAGCACGAGAACGATTAAGAAAATTCTGAGAACCTTCAACCGACTCACCGTCGCATCCTCCACGCATATATTACGCACGCACGTAAAAAGGCGATACTTCGCCCTTCCCAAGGCTTCTACGCATTTATATTATAATATATATGCGCTCACGCGCTTGTGAAAATTTGGTGAAAACGTCGGAGCTCTTCCGAAACGCCGTCCGAAAAGGGCGAAAACCTCATTGGAAAAGAGAGGTAAACACGATAAATAAGCAGGATTTTTGCTTAGCGAGGATGCGTTGCCAAACGCTAGCGAAACCATATTTTTCCGTTAAGTTCAGGTTGCTTGTTAGCCAATTGTACTTTTTGTTTCGCGACAAAAAGTACCAAAAAACGCTCCGCCCCCTCTTTTGCGATGCAGGGGGCGTCCCCCGGCAACGCTTCTTGTGGATATTTGTGAGTCCGCGCAAACTTGCGAACATGCGCGGACGGATTATACGGATATCTTTATTATACGCGGGGAACCTCTTTCCCCGCACCCCTTACTCATAATATCCCCTTATCAGAATTAAATATCCGACTTTTTAGCGGGAATTTCCGCTTAAATACAGGAGCAAAACAAATTCCGAAAAAGACAAAAGCCGCAAACTTGAGCAATGTAATTGCGAGTTTGCGGCGTTAGTCGGCTTTTTGGTACTTTTTCGGCGGCGAAAAAGTACACTATAACATTTTCTTCTTATGTAATATAATCGACGCGATTGTCGCGGCGAGACCGGCGATACCGGTTGCCACCCAAAATCCCCAGCTTTTGCCTTCAAACGGCACGCCGGTATTCATACCCCAAAGTCCGGAAATCATGGTAGGAACGCTGATTACGAAGGTAATCGAGGTCAGAAGTTTCATTATAGAGTTCATATTATTATTGATAATAGAGCCCCAGGCGTCCATGTTGACCGACAGAACCTCTCTGTAGATATTACACATTTCAATTGCCTGACGGTTTTCGATTGCAACGTCCTCGAGCAGCTCCTCGTCCTCTTCGTACTTTCTGACAGCCGTCGTTTTACTCAGCTTGTCGATAATAAACCCGTTACCTCTCAGGGAAGTGGAAAAATAGAGCAGAGACTTTTCAAGGTCGAGCATCTGCAAAAGCGCCTTGTTTTTAGTCGATTTGACGAGCTCGTCCTGTATACGCTGAGTGGCTTTATCAATCTGCTTTAAGTAGTTCTGATACTTCGTGTGCGTAAAATACAGAAGCTGATACAAAAGTCGGGTCTTTTTCGCCGTCATGAAGTTCTTGACTCTGCCGGCTATAAGGCTCTGAATTAAAGAGGTTTCTTTAAGGCAAACGGAAATAATGCAGTTCTTGGTTATAACCACGCCGAACGGCAACGTGCCGTAGGTATAATAATTATCCTCTTCCTCTATTATCGGAATATCGAAAATAGTGAGCGTGTTGCTGTCCTCGACGTCGATACGCGCCTTTTCCTCTTCGTCCAACGCCGCTTTCAGAAAGTCCTCCGACGCACCCGTACAGCGCGCAACCAGCTCGATTTCTCTGTCCGTAGGGTTGGTTAAGTGCAACCAACGGTTATCGAGGTCGGTGCCTCCGCTCCATTCTCCGAGCATTTCGGTAGTCACGAGAGTTTTGGGATTGGTATAAAAAAGCTGTATCATCGGACTTCCTCCTTCACAAAAAAATAAGGTACGT
>CAYXBO010000017.1:0-13914 GCA_964463195.1 uncultured Christensenellaceae bacterium
GTAGCCGTACGTTAAGCGGATACCTTTATACTCCACCGACTGATTATTATAATGGTCGTGTCCGCAGAAAATTGCCTGCGTACTGCCGAGCTCCACGGCGGTTTCAAAAAGCTTGCTCGGATATTTGGAGCAGCAGATTTTGTCTATCATTTCCTCACCGAGAATGCCGTAGAAATACTCCACCTCGTCGCTGCCGCTTTCGTACAAATCGTTGGCAACCTTATATTCCTGAAGCGGTATATGTGTGAAAATCATCGACGGAACGGTACGCCCTTCCTTTTGGGTTATGCCGTTTACCGTCCGCTTGTACCATTCCACCTGGTCGTCGTGGATATAGTCGTATTCGTTTATTTTGCCTCCGTCGATATAGTCGTTGGAGTCGATAAGGAACAGCGACTGCATAAGCTCGCCGTCCGAGTGCCGAATTTCAATCATCTGATTGCTTCTGCCGTAAACGTCCGGCTGAACGTAAGGATACAGGAAATTTCCGGAGGTCTTATAGGACAGCGACTTCATTAAATCGTCGATTTCGGTTCTGCCTAACGTTGCGAGCGATTCGGTGTCGTGGTTGCCGTAAGTGAACGCCCACGGAATTCCCACGTTACGCATGAAGTTGGCAAACTGCATAATCGGCGCGTTGTTGTTAAAAGAAAGAGACATAATTCCCATAGGGAAAACGAGGTCTCCGGTAACTACCACGAAATCCGGCTTAGTCTCCGAAATCAAAGCGTAACAGGCTTTCAGCGCCTTAGTGTCCTTTGAAACGGAGAAAACGCCTCCGCCGATATGGATATCCGTGAGCTGCAGCACTTTGAAATTATCGCTGTCCGTTGTCAGCGTATAAACGCCGGTGTCCTCGTTGTACGAAATCGTGCTCTGCGCGTGCTCTACAGCCGAAACGGTATTGATATAGGGCTGAAGCATAAACGTATCGAGCTGCATAAAATTGAAGGTCAGAAAAACCGCTACGATAAGCGTGTAGCAAACCACCTTTTTTGCGTTTAAGGAGAGGTTTATATTGGTGAATTCCCGCCGCCTCGTAAAATTGTAAACCAACGCCGCGACGAAATACACAGCCATTACAACTATGGCGAATGTAAATATATTGTCGGTTTTATTGCGCAGAAGCAACAGAACGGTGAGCGCCGCCGCATAATAAATCGCAGAAAACAGCGAAATCCTGCCGATTTCGCGGGAATACTGCTTTCTCTGAAGCTTCGGGAAGAATTCCGCGTAAAGCCTGCGGCAGAGATAATTCTTAATGGTAAGGTATACGACCAAAAGGACTATTATCAGATAAAAGTTTAAGGTGTCTACGACCTCGGCGTAGGAATATTTATAAGTAATTACCGACAGAATAACCGAAAACAGCAGGATAAAGGCGAGCGAAAACACTAAAAACAGCGTGTTCGTCAGCTTTTTGGTATAAAAATCGTATCTGTTTACTGCGGTTTTACGGCATGATTTATCGAACGCCGACGCAAAAAAGTCGTGCTCCGCAACGGTTTTCTTTTGTTTTTTCGTGATAAAGAACGCCAGAACGCCGATTACGACCCATTCCGCAACGGCAATGCCGAGCCCTACGAGCGACAGGTTAAGAATAAAAGTGATAAACGAATTTATGCCGAGCGCCAGAAGAAAGGACAACAGATATATGTAAATTTTAAGTTTTTTCTGGGTTTTCAGAAAAACGCTTTCGCTGAGGACCTCCTCTTCGTCAACCTTTTTCGGAGCCTGAACCTTCAGGTACGCGCTTATCGTATCAACGCTTTTGGCGTGAATGAGTAAGTTGCCGGCGGCTTCGGACGCGTTATTTCCGCAGCATAAATCCTTGTCGTATTTACCTATGGAATAACTTAAAATAGTCTCTTTTTCTTCTTCGTTATCGCTCGAGAACGGCAATTCGTCGAAGGCTCTGTCAACCGCCTCTTTGACCGTTCCGTAAATCGGATTTTTGGACTCTTTCATACCAGTCCTCCAGCTATTTGACTTTATAGCAAACCTTATAACGGCTGCCGAAGGTTCTCGCAAAGAACGCCGTCAGGTCCTCGGCGGTCCCTTCAACCATGCCTTCCTTGGAAAGAGAAAAGACGGTTGCCTTATTTATATAGAGAAGCCACATATCTTTATACTCTTTGGCTTGGGTAAAGCTGTCGTAAACGCCTTGCGCGGAGCTCGTCGTGCCGTCGCTCATTACGGTTTCCACCTCGTAGCCCTCTTCGTTGAAGGTGAACTTATTGGTCGCAAACTTTCCCTGCGTCATCTTTTTGAGGGTAAAATTCATAAGCCCTTTGGAAAAAACCATTGTTGCGGCGCAGAAGACGGAAAGCACAAGGCAAAGAATGGGGAAAAACAAATCCGCCCCCTCGTCACCGGGGAAGAAAATTTCCAGAAGAAGCGTACCTACGCCGGCAAGCGCCGTAATCAGAACGGCTATTCCCAGTAATATTCGGGTTTTCTTGCCCGCCATATTCTCGCTGACCTTTAAACTGAATTCCAAATCGGCTTTTGTTTCGTTAACAAACATAGTTATCTCCGCTGACTTTATACATGGATATTAACATTGCGCTGACGCGCAGGTGAGGATTTTTATTTAATTTTCTGGATTGCTTCGACTAAAGTCTCGCAATGACGACATATCCGCTGTCGTCAACCGTCATTGCGAACGTAGTGAAGCAATCCAGTCCCGCGCAGCACCGCCCGAATATTAAATAAAATATCCACAACCAATCGCGGAGCGATTGATTTCACTCACGCGACAGCGTGAATTTCACCGCTCGCAAAGCGAGCGATTTCACTCGCGCCGAAGGCGCGATTACTCCCACTCGATTGTGCCCGTCGGCTTCGGGGTGAGGTCGTAGACAACGCGGTTCACGCCCTTGACTTCGGTTATTATGCGGTTGGTAATCTTGTGAAGAAGCGCATACGGAATTTCTTCTATTTCAGCGGTCATCGCGTCGACCGTATTGACGGCGCGGATAACTACTACCCACTCGAAGCTTCTCGCGTTGTCGCGGACTCCGACGGATTTTACGTCCGGAATGAGCGTGAAATACTGCCACACTTTTCCCTCGAGACCGGCGTTTGCAAACTCCTCGCGGAGGATTGCGTCGCTTTCTCTGACGGCTTCCAGTCTGTCGCGGGTAATTGCGCCGAGGCACCGTACTCCCAAGCCGGGGCCCGGGAACGGCTGACGGTAAACCATGTTGTCGGGAAGCCCCAACGCCTTTCCGCAAGCGCGCACCTCGTCCTTGAAGAGATATTTGATGGGCTCGATGAGCTTGAATTCCAAATCCTCGGGAAGCCCGCCCACGTTGTGGTGAGCCTTGACGGCTTTACCGGTTTTGGTGCCGCTCTCGACGATATCGGGATAGATGGTTCCCTGAGCCAAAAATTCCGCGGAGTTTACTTTAGCCGCCTCTTCCTCGAAAACTCTTATAAACTCGCCGCCTATAATCTTACGCTTCTTCTCGGGGTCTGAAACGTCTTTAAGCTTGTCAAGAAAGCGGTCTGTCGCGTCGACGTAAACGAGGTCGGCTTTCAATTCGTCGCGGAAGACTCTGATAACCTGTTCGGGCTCGCCCTTTCGGAGAAGTCCGTGGTTGACGTGAACGCAGGTGATTTTGTCTCCGCCGATGGCTTTAATTAGGAGCGCCGCAACGACCGAGCTGTCTACGCCGCCGGATAAGGCGAGCAGCACTCTTTTATCTCCGATTTCGCGGCGAAGGAGCTCGCACTGGTCGGCAATGAAGTTTTCGGTGTTCCAGTTTTTGGCGCATTTGCACTTGTTGAAAAGGAAATCCCCGAGCTCCGCTTCCGAGCCTTTTTCGCAAAGAGCGTTATCGTGGTCGTAGGAAACGAACGGCACTCCCAACCCGAAAATTTCCGGATTGACGTCGATTTTAACTCCGTCTATAACGTTGTTTTTTCCGCCGTTTAAAATTACGCCCTTGACTCCGGGAAGAGCTTTCAACGCCTCCAAGGTTATATCGTGAGCGTGAACCTCGCTATACACGCCTGACGCGCGTATCTTTCTCGCGAGCGCGGAGTTCTCTTCGCTTCCCAGGTCGAGAATAACTATCATATCCTGTTTCATTTTATCTTCCTCCTTTGTATTTTCCCTTTTATTTATTAACAAAAAGCCGCCCGACAACGAGCGACTTTATCGTTTTTATTTGGTAATGGTAACCTTTTTGAGGTTCCTGGGCGCGTCGGGGTCTTTGCCGAGGACGTCCGCCATATTCGCCGCATACATCTGAATGGCAAGCGTGTAAATGAACGGAGCGGCTAAGCTGTGCACCGTCGGCATTGCAACCGAATGGTCGGCGATATCGAGAACCTCTTTGATATCCGAAAACGCGATAATGTTTGCGCCGAGGAGAGAAAGTCTCGTAGTCATATCGATAAACTCGCCTGTCGACTCGCCGCTAGGGGCAAGGACTATGACGTTGGTGCCTTCCTCGATAAGCGCGAGCGGACCGTGCATGAACTCCGCAGTGGAGAACGGGCGGTTGAAGATGTTGCAGGTCTCCATGAGCTTTAATGAAATCTCCGTCGCTACACCCTGCAAAAGCCCGCGGGTCAGAACCACGCAGTTGTTGATATCCTTGGTTTCCGTCGCAAAGTCGCGGATAACGCTGTCGTAGTTTTTAACAAACGACTCGAACATGGGAGGAACCTCTCCGATATTCATTATCTTAGCCGCCTTATTGTCGGCTATCGCGTTTGCGAGAAGATAGAGTGCTGCAATCTGCGCAGTGAACGTTTTGGTAGCCGCAACGCTCTTTTCGTCCTCCGCCGCAAGGTATAAATGGTAATCGCAGGCTTTGGCAAGAGGCGATTCCACGTCGTTAGTTACGGCAACCGTCAGAACGCCCTTTGCTTTAGCGTCGTTTACGACCATCATCGTGTCAATCGACTGACCGCTCTGGGAAACGGCAACGAGCATGTTGCTGGAAAGGTTAACCGACTGATTGTAAACGGTGGTGACGGACGGCGTGTATTTTGAAACCATCACTCCCGCGATAATTTCACTCATAAACTTGAAATACGTAGCCGCATTGTCGCTCGACCCGCGCGAAACGGTCGTGATATTGGTAAGCCCTCTTTCGGCAAATTCTTTAGCAATATCCTTGACAACGTTCTTGTTGACGGAAATAACTCTTCTTACGACGTCCGGAGCAGTTAACAACTCGTTCATCATAATAGACATAAAAAATACCTCCTAACGACTTAAAGTCATGTTAAAGTCATGCTATCATTATATCCTAAACACCCATCAGTGTAAACCAAATATCAATAAAAATCTATTGACAAACCGAGCCGACTATTACTATAATATAACTCGACGGCACGTTCGCTGCTATGGCTCAGCAGGTAGAGCACGTCCTTGGTAAGGACGAGGTCACCGGTTCGAATCCGGTTAGCAGCTCCAGAAAAAATCGGCAAATCTCAAAAGAGACTTGCCGATTTTACTTTTTGACTCTTCACTTTTCACTTAAACCGCAATCTGCACCCCTTTTCTGCCGTCTGGATAAAGTATAGATTGGAAACCGTCATTGCAAGGAACGAAGCAATCCGCTCCTGCGTAGCCATGCCCTACATTTACCCGTCATTACGAAACATTTATGTCGGAATAAAATGGATTTTCACGCAATTGACAAATGTTCTTTTTACTATTACACTTAACATATGGATACTAAACAACTATCAATCAATGAAAAAATAAAAAATATCGAAAATTCGGAAAAATTCGATGACCTTAAAACCGGTTGGTTTCCGCAAGCGGCTTCTACGTCATACTACTTTGTGAGTTACTGTCATAAGGACTATAAAAAAGTCTTTATTGACATTTTAAGAATGCAACAATACGATAGCGGAATGGCTTTTTGGTACGACAGCAAACTTACCGTCGGGCGAGATTGGGAAAAAGAAGCAAAAATGCACATCAACGACTATGACTGCTTAGGTGTGATATTTTACATCAGCGAGAACTCCATCAAATCTCCTGCAATATTCAAAGAAATACAAATGGCTATTGACGGTAAAAAGCACTTTATTCCTATTCTCCTCCCACACGAATACCTTAATGACAAAAAGAACGAATACTTGTGTGGCGCAGATCTTTTTGATGAACTCTATCCTAATTTAACGGAAGTCGATGAAAAGTATAAATTGTATCACGAAAAGTTCCACAAGGATATTACTTACCTCAAAATAACCGATTCGCCACAAAAGAAAACGGAAAAAATTAAAGATTCATTAAAACGCGAACCTTTACTGGAAAATGGTTATAATGATGAATACATTAATAACGAAAAAAAAGATGTAATAACTGCTGTCAATAATATTGATGTGATAGAAGTCAACGAGAGCGATTTCCGTTTCTTTAATGAGCATAATGAACTTATATCTATTAGTAAAATAGGTAAATGTGCCTTTTCAAACTGCAGATATCTTGAAAAGATCGAACTATCTAAGACAATAACAGAAATAGGTAAATACGCTTTCTATAATTGCAAAAAATTAAAGACAATTATATTTTCTAATAAAAGCATATTTTGGCATAATATCGCCGATAGTACTTTTATGAATTGTGAAAGCGTTGAAGACATAACATTACCGGATAGTATAATAGATATTGGCTGTCGAGCATTTTCTGGATGTAAGAGCTTAAAGAGTATATTCATACCAAACTCTGTAAGGAATATTGGATCTCGTGCTTTCGAAAGGTGCACCAGTCTTACGAACATTTCGATACCTAACAGCGTAAAGAGTATCGAGGAATATGCTTTCTATGGTTGCAGTAGTCTTACGAGCGTAACAGTAGAGAAAGGCAATCCCAAGTATCATAGTAGTGGAAATTGTTTGATAGAAACAAATAGCAAAACTTTGATAATTGGCTGTAACACAAGTGAGATTCCTTCCGACGGAAGTGTTAAAAATATAGGCAGTCATGCGTTCTTTAATTGCACCAGTCTTACGAACATTTCGATACCTAACTGTATAACGAATATCTGGAGTGGCGCGTTTGAGGGTTGCAGCAGTCTTAAGAGCATAGAGATACCAAACAGCGTAAAGAGTATCGAGAAATATGCTTTCGCGGGTTGCCGCAACCTAAAAAGTATAACAATACATAGTGGTGTAAAGTGTATCGAAGAATATGCTTTCGCGGATTGTCGCAACCTAAAAAGCATAACAATACATAACGGTGTAAAAAGTATTGAATATAGGGCTTTCGCGGGTTGTTTTAGTCTTCCAAGCATAGAGATACCAAACAGTGTAAAGAGTATCAAAGAATATGCTTTCGCGGGTTGTCGCAACCTAAAAAGTATAACAATACATAACGGTGTAAAAAGTATCGGGGATTTTGCATTCTCGAATTGCACTAGTCTTACGAGCGTAACAGTAGAGAAAGGCAATCCCAAGTATCATAGTAGTGGAAATTGTTTGATAGAAACAAATAGCAAAACTTTGATAATTGGCTGTAACACAAGTGAGATTCCTTCCGACGGAAGTGTTAAAAATATAGGCAGTCATGCGTTCTTTAATTGCACCAGTCTTACGAACATTTCGATACCTAACTGTATAACGAATATCTGGAGTGGCGCGTTTGAGGGTTGCAGCAGTCTTAAGAGCATTTCGGTATCTAACAATATAACGAATATCCTGCTTTACGTATTCAAGGGGTGCAGTAATTTAACGAGAATAACAATACCAAATAGCGTAAACTTTATTGACTCTGGTGCTTTCATAGGTTGCAGTAGTTTATCGAGCATTGTATTCAACGGAACAAAAACGCAGTGGCTCGCAATTAAAAAATATCCTTTCTGGAATAATGCTACTGGCGATTATACTGTTTATTGTACGGACGGCAACTTAACAAAAGCAGAATCCTAACAGTTAAAAATATACAAATTAGATGCCCCACTCTATTTTAATATCCGTTATCCGTGTTAAAATATTTCAATTATGAAAGAACAGTTTAACATTGAACAAAACCTGCAATTATTCCGTAAAATTTACGACGACGGGGAAGTTATAGCCGCCGTTACGGAATACGTTACCTCGAATTACGGCGAGGTCGTAAGATACGGCAAGCTGCTACTTAAAAACAGATGGACTAAGCTAGCCAAAAAGCCGCGCATACTCAGGCTTGCGGCGATAGTTATGTCGCTTGCAACTGTACGGGAGCGGTTTATAAAAATAGGCTTTGACGACGAGGTGTTTTTCAATACTATGTCGGATATTAAAATCTGGGGCGAGGACTGTCGGGAGCAGTTCGGAGAAATCGGAATCGACGAAATAAACTGGCTTCGGCTTCACGTAAACTGTCAAATATTCAAAATCGGAAGGCTGCAATATCAGTTAAGCAGATATTATTTCGCAAGGAAAACCGTCATAGGCGGCGTGAAAATCCGCCGCGGCGAAAAATGCTACAATCTGCACATTCCGCGGGGCGAGCCTCTCGATACCGACGGTTGTATAGAGTCTTTAAACCGCGCTGTGAAAGTGCTCGGCAAGGCGTTCCCGAAGGTTCGTCGAGATATTATGGTTTGCCACAGCTGGATGCTGAGCCCCTCGAATGCAAGCTTCGTAAGAAGCGACGGCAATATTGCGAAATTCGCGGAAACGTTCACCTTAGTTGGCGAAACTCCGTGCGCTTCGGAGCATTTAAGGTGGATATTCGGCATCCGCGCCGACGAAAAGCTGTTGCAGAAAAATAAAGCTACGCTGGGACATTACTACGACCTGTCGGACTTTACGACGTCAAGCTCCCTCCAGCGCTCGGCAAAGGAATACATAATGCAAGGCGGCGCCCTCAGCGACGGCAAGGGAGCGATTGTGGTTCGCCCTGCGGGCGGAGCTCAACCGTCTTTTTCACCGTCCGACGGCGATTCCTCCCGTTTTTCTTCGTAAATATGCTTTTCCACGTACGCATCCATTCGGTTATTGTTCCAAAAAGCCCATACTAAACAAACTACCGATAAAGCAATACAAACCTCTTTATAATAAATTGCCGCGAGCACCGCGCAAGCTATCAAGACCGCCATTTCGATAACCATTTCAAAACAATGGTCTTTACGCCATTTCTTACGGAAATACTCTTGTTTTTCTTTTACGGTAAAAGCGCTATTCTCCAACGCCTTCGTTAGATTTTCTTCGGCTTTAGACTTATAGCTGTCGTCTCCCAAACGTTCCCCGCACAGGATTTCGTTAATGGTTACGCCGTATAAGCCGCTCATAGCCTGCAACATTTCGACGGGCGGCAAATATACTCCGGTTTCCCAGCGCGAAACCGTTTTGTTGGTAACGCCGAGCGTTTCTCCCAACTGCTCCTGAGTCATATTCTTTTCTTTCCGCAATTCGGAAAGGAATCGTCCTATTTTAACCGTATCCATAAATGCTGTCTCCTCGCCTTTAATATAACATATCCGACCGGATTTTTCTTCCCCATAAACAGCGAATCTGCGTTTTTTGATTGGATATTTCTTTTGGGAAATAATCTTACTACAAAAAAGTCGGGCGGTTTGCCCGACTTTTTTGTTTTTTATATAAGGCAGAGAATTACGTATCCGAAACCGCCGTGGGTAGCAAATTGCTCCCTTTACGGCTCGTCGAATATCGCGTTGAACTGTTCGCCCTCGAAATACGGCAGCTTATAGAAATCAAGGTCTACAATAAGTTGAAAATAGCGGGTTACGTCCACTTCGGAATCGTAGTATTCGTAAGGCTTTTTGAGGTCGAACGTAAACACTCCGTCGTCGTCGGAGGAAAAGTCGGCGGCTTGGAGCTCTTCGTTTATTCTGAGCTTTAAGGCGGCAAAGGTAGCCTTCGTCGAGGAAGGAATACCGTTATAGTCCTTAATCGTAACCGTCAGCGTGCTTAAATCCTCGGCTATGTCTAAAATAAGCTTGTCGGAGCCGATTTTCAGATTGCCGTGACCTCCGTTTTCGGACGTCGAAATAGAAACATGGGTGGTGAATTGAGCGTTGCCTAACAGAATAGCCGACGTGGCATAGTTCTGCGTAAACGTGTAGTGGACGCCGAATTTGTCATCCTCATGATAAACGTCGCTGAAGAGAAGCGTATATCCGCCGTCATTCTGCGTAATGAAATTTTTCGGCTCACCCTTATAACCCTTGGAATAAACGTAAAATTCCACGGTGTCGCCGTATCCGAGCTGCCACTGCCGCTGCACGCTTACCGTTTTTATAAACTCCGTATAAACCTTTTCCTCCGAAGACAATCCCAAAACGTTTCCTTCGGCGAAACGGATATAGAGTTCGCTGTTCGGCGCCCAATTCGCGTCAAAAACATCTTCGGTGTCTCTTTTAAGGGTGAAAACTCTTTGGACCTTCCGGAAGCTTCCCGAAAAAGTAATATCGAAATCCTCCGTCGGGGTAAAGCTGTATTCGTAGTTGTAAACCAGCTCGCTTTCTTCGCGGATGGAATTCGTAGTGGTAACCTCCTGCCCGTTCATGAAAATCTTAAAATCGTCCGAGTAGTAGCCGTCGTCAACGTAGACGGAAATACCGTTTTCCTCTCCGGCTTTGGCGTACGTCGCACCGTCGTTTGTCGTATTGGTACCCCGAAGATTAACGTTGCAATGCTCTGGAGCCTCCTGCATCGTATAAAAACACTTCTTGCCGCCGCCCGCGCACGCCGTAAGGCTTACCGCGCCCAAAAGAACCACAGCAAAGACCAAAACGAAGCTTAAAAATTTCTTTTTCATAAATCCCCCTTATAAAAAACGGAATACTGTATCGTAACTTACTAATCTAGCATATACGATATAATCTCAAAATACAAGTGAAACCCGAAAAAATCGTCTTATTCCGATAAATCCACGGTTTCTATCTTGAAATCGCAATAGTATTCGGCGGTTTTTCCGGCAAATTTCAACACGCAGTAATCGGGGTCGGTAACGCCCTGCTTATAAAACAGCTTGTCTCCGAACCGCCATATCTCGTCTTTGGTCTCCTGGTCGGTGCAAACCTCCATATCGCCGACGATAGTCACGCCCTGATACTTGAACCTGCCCCGCTTGTAAAAATAGACGCACGCCTTACCGTTCTCCAGAAACTGTTTAACCTTGTTTGAGGAAGTGTTGGTCGAAAAGTAAATCGCGTTGCCCTCAATCTTCCTCGGCGCAAGCATAGCCCGAACCACCGGATACCCTTCCGCGTTCACCGAAGCGATAAACGCCGTCTTCTGCTCGGAAATAAATTGAAAAAGTTGATTTTTATCCATTTGTATTTTGCCTTTTTAACCATCTATCCATTTTGCGTATAACCGCAAAATTTTATCGGTTTTGCTGATATAATTTTTATATTCTTCTTTCTTAGGTGTTTGTGTTCTAGGCATATCTTCGTCTATATTTCTTTCCGTATAAAACTTAATATCGCCGCTTTCCTCATCTATAAGGCAATCGATACTTCTATCCCACTCGTTTATACATTCCGGTTCAAGATACCAACCGCCGAAGGTGTATCCTTCTCTATAAGGGTCGGCAAATTCATACGGGGTTTCCGTCTTATCTTTTATCAAATCTATACGGTAATCTTCTTGAGCTGTTCCGGTATCGTAATTATATTTGTATTCTATATTTGCCATATGAATAAAAGCATAATCATGAACATCATGCGGAAAGCCCATTAAACTATATAAAATGTCATCCGAGCAGTTTGGATTAATCGCTACCATCAGTTCTGTTGACGTTATAACATTCGGACGATTAATTGGAGCCATTTGATTATTGATGATTATTCGAGATAGATTCTTACATTCTAAGCGGCTCCAAGCACCATTTCCAATTTCTATAACAGAGCCATTAACATATATTTTTGCTAACTTATCGCTACTAAAATAACCATAATTTTTATCATATTGATAAAAAAGCGCAGAATTTGTCCAATACTTCGGCGCAATACTGATAACTGGCAATCCGTTTACCGTTTCCGGAACGTCTATTACAGTTTGCTCTTTCCCCTCCTCAGTTAAATCCAATAACATAATAGCTTGCTGTTTATCGAAGTAAAAGCGAGAATCAGATTCATTAATAGCTCTTGAATCTTTATTTACCTTGACGAAAGAAAAGTATCCGTCTTCAAAAAACTCATCTTTTGTTTTACGCTGTCCTACACACCCAAAAATACTCATGCTTAACATGAGACAAGACAATAAAACAATGCTAAATTTAAGTACTCCCTTGCTTGTTCCGGATTTCATAACGTCTCCTCCGAAGCCATTATATCACTTATGACGGGGAATTTAAAGAGGGATTGTTTCCGTCAGCACTTCCGAAAGTTTTCCGGAAAGAACGGAGTGGCTTTCAGCCGTCAGATGAACGCCGTCTGAGCCCGTCGCCAGGTCGTCGTTATTTACGTATATCAAACCGTGAGCCTTACAATATTTCTCGTACAATACGTTAAGCTCTCTACTCTTTCCGCCCGTTCCTTTATACTCGTCGTCCTCTTCGAGGCAAACGGCGTCGTTGACCGGCGGCAGTCCGGATATTATCAGAGTAGGCGCGGAATTATCTGTATCGAATGGGAAATTTCTTATAAACTGCACGTTTTTATCCAGCATTTCAACGATATCTTCCGCGGAATTGCCGAAACGGTTTTTGAGCTCGTTGGTGCCTAGCATAAGGATTATAACATCCACCTTGCCGTAAGCTTCGAGACAGGGCTTCAGATAAGTATAGCCGTTACGCCCTTCCTTGCCCGGTCTTCGGTCTTCGGAGCACAACGTTCTCGAGCATAAGCCCTCTTCGATAATCTCGAAATCCCCGCCGAGCTTCTTTTGCAGCAATTTCGTCCACCTTTGATTTTCACCGTATCTTTCGTGGTCGCTTCCGGCAACATACCCCCAGGTATTGGAATCGCCGTAGCACAGCACTCTTTTCATAATTCTATTCTTCCTTCGTTATCTCCGCTCTCAATTTCATCCAAAGCTTGCCCAACTGATTTTGCCCGTCTCGGTTTGCGCCTATTCCCCAAAAGGAATCCTTCGGACTGTCCTCGCAAATCACGTAATCCTTGGTTTGTAGCAGCTTCTTTTTTACGTACGGATTTTGCGCAAGCTTCAGCCTTAGCAACTCTTCCATAACGTTGACTTTTATTTCATCCCATTTCGGATTTTGCCTGTCTTTATTTGCATATCCGATTTTCTGCGCCTCATGCGAGGAAAAGCATTCGGTAATTTCCTTCGCTATTTCCGGTGCTGTCTCTATAAACTTTAACGCTTGATAAGCGTGCTCGACCGTCGGATATTTTATCCCCTTATAAACCACCGCAAACGCCGAAAAATTATCGAAGCACGCAAATTCTCTCGGATAAAACCCGATAAACTCATCCATTTTCTCCGCAAGCCATAAATCTCTGTACTGTTCAACCGAAATCATAATATTTTCTCCAAGTAAACTATAACAAAAAAACAGACCCAAATCAAACTTTCAATGAAAAAAATAATATGCTTTATTCTAAATGAATAAAAAAACAGGCGGAAACAATAGCTCCCACCTATTCTTGATTTTATCGATATTAGTTTTCCGCTAACCAATACCTTAAAATCCTTATGCTGTCTTTGCTATAAGCTTTATGCACCTTTATCTTAATTTAAATAAAGGGAATGCGGAAATCCTCCACTTAACAGCATAAATAATTGGTAATGCCTCTTAGCTGGAGGCGGATATATACATTTAACATGGTCAAATGCGTATAGCACGAGGCAGGTTCAAAATTTTTTTCAAAATAATACACCTCCAATTATTATATTCGTATATTAGCGTTATGAATTAGATTTGTCAATAAAAAGTACGAACTCACGGTAAAGGGAGTTCGTACTTTTCCTGTTGGCGGCACATCAGCACCCGTATTTGAACTTTTTATGTATAACAATTTTTTCGGG
>CAYXBO010000018.1:0-13536 GCA_964463195.1 uncultured Christensenellaceae bacterium
ACCGGCTCCGAGGTTACGGCGACCGACAACTTTGAAAACGGTTTTCATTTCGTAAAAAGAGAGGATAACAACTGGTATTTCACCACTGCGCCGTCTCCGTACGAGGGCAACCTTCCAGGAGAGGGCTTTACAATCGACACCGAACAGCTTCCCGACTACACCGTAACCTTTGACCCGAACGGCGGCTCCGAGGTTGCGCCTGTCAACCTCAAAAAAGGCGAAGCCTTGGAGATGCCGGAGACTCCTACTCGGGAAGGCTACCGTTTCGGCGGCTGGTACACCGGCAAAGATTTCGTAACCTTATGGCGCGACACGATGAGGGTGGAAAAAAGCTTGACGCTGTTTGCTCTTTGGCTGAAAAGCGACGGGAGCTCCGACGCATCCTTGATTCTCGGCGAAACGGACGACAAGGTTTACGATTACACTGCGGAGAACCTCTATACTATTAAAGTTACGGTATCGGATTCCATGACGGAATTTGACGCCGCAAAGTATTTCTCCGGCCGTGAAGGCGCGGTTTTCGGCGCGTATTACGACATGCAGGGCACCGACCCGCTTACGGATGAGCTTCCTCTCAGCTCCGGAGACAACCGTTTCTACATCATAATTTCCTCGGAAAACGGCGAATATACGTCGGTTTATCAGATAACCGTCAACCGCCTTATCACCCACACGGTGAGCTTTGCGGACGGAGATACCGGTATAACCCTCCTTCCGAGCATCACCGTAGACCATGGAAGGCTTGTCGATTTATCGGATATAGAACCGCAAGGGAAAGCGGGATACTCCTTCGTCGGCTGGCTACTCAACAAAATTACGTTTGACTACGCCGTCACGCCCGTTTCCACGGACATAGTGCTAACCGCAGGCTGGGAGCCGCTCGCAACCGTCGTAAGGCTCAATTATTCGCAAAGCGTTCTTCCGGACGGAGCAGAAGATACCGTCAACGTCTATTACGGTCAGCCGTTCAGATTTCCCGTACCCGTAAGGAACGGTTACCGCTTCGAGGGCTGGATTGTAAATAATGCCGTCATGACGGACGACAACGGTTCCTCCATTATGAATTGGAGCTATCCCAATAACGACGGCTTGCCCTACTCCGCAACGGCGAGCTGGATTCCAATCGTTTACAACATTTATTACAGCGGGCTCGTGGACGGCAGAAATTCAAACAGCAATCCGAGTACCTATATGATTTCTTCGGAAATCACCTTAAGACCCGCAACAAGAGCGGGATACACCTTCGTCGGTTGGTCGAAAAACCCATTAGAATACGACCCGATAACCAAAATCACCCCCGGTTCTTACGGAACTCTCAGAGTATACGCGGTCTGGGAGGAAATCGAGTATAACGTGCGGTTCTTCGACGAGGACGGGACTATATTCAACGATATTCCCTCTCAGAACGTTTCTACCGTTGAAAAAATAAGCCGCCCCGCAGCTCCGGCTAAAGACGGCAAAACCTTCGTCGGTTGGTATACCGATTTGAATTTCTCCTTAAAGTGGGATTTCGACAGCCACCCGAAGGGCACGAATAAGGATTTCAATCTGTACGCAAGGTTTACCGAAGAATATACCGCGGGACTTGAGTTCAGTATAAACGGTCGCGGGACTGCGTACAGCATAACCGAGTACAATATTGTAAAAGGCGCAAAAAAAGCCACCGAACCGATAATTCCCGAATATTACCTCGGGCTTCCCGTAGTTGCGATAGAGGGATATGCTTTCAGAGAAACGAAAGTCAGCAAAATAGTGCTGCCCGCAAGTATAACGAGAATTGCCGTCGGCGCGTTTGCAAACTGCTCCGATTTAGAAGTGTTTATCACCTCCGCAACGGACGTTGCCGAAGGCGCTCTCTCTGGGACCTCCTCGCTTAAGGAGCTTTCACTAGGCAATTACTTCGGAGAGCTCGGAGAGCTGTTCGGAACCGCGTCGTACCCCAACAGCTACGAGGCGGGGTTCACCGACGATAACGGCAAACTCATTTCCTCCGTATGGCAAATTCCTAACTCTCTCGAAACAATCCGCTACACGAGCGTAGACGACCAAACGCTTTCGCCCTACGCCTTCGCAAACTTCGTATCTCTGAAGAATGCGGAGATAACAGTTGCTTACGACGGAGATTTCCGCATAGGTCACCACGCCTTCTACGGTTGCTCGGAGATTACGGAAATTATTATGTCGGGGAACACCGACAAGATAACCTCAATCGGTTATTATACCTTCGGCGGTTGCGATAAGCTCTCAACCTTCGGCACCGAAACGGACGCCAAGGGCGTTATAACCTTCCCCGAAAACCTAGAACAAATCGGGAAATACGCGTTTGCCGAGGTAAAAAGCAACATACTGGTAAACGAAAATCTTCAGCAAATCGACGAATACGCCCTCTCGAAATACGCGGGCGTCAGAGTTACCGTATCTCACAGCATAAGCATTATCGAATACGCCTTCATCGACGCGACGCAGCTCAAATATTTCGGTAACGAAACCGTGGACTTCATAGACCTTTCGGACGTTTCGTATCTGGGAACGGAAGCATTCGTAGGTTGTTCTTCCATAATAAAAGTGACGCTTCCGACCTCCGAAGAGGAAATAAGAATAAGAAAGAAGGTCTTCAGCGGCTGCACCTCGCTCCGAGAAATTGTATTCTCCTCTCAAATCGTGGAAATCGGCTCCGACGCTTTCTCGCGTTGCACCTCGCTCACGACCGTAACTCTCCCCGCTTCAATGAGCCTTATAGAAGCGTCGGCATTTTACGGCTGCACGGCACTGGAAACCGTTGAAGCAGCCTCCAACCTTACAATCAGATATCACGCGTTTGCGCGGACGAAAGTCACCGAGATAACCGGCGGAACGCACGTTTTAGATAACAGCTGGAACGGATAATACAATCGCCAAGGCGATTGTGTGAAATGTCGCTTCGCGACGTGAAATTCACGCTGCCGCGTGAGTGAAATTGTCCGCAAGCGGACAGTGAAATTCAATTCCGAACTCTACGAAGTTCGTCATTGAGTTGTGGATGTTTATTAAGATTCCGGATTGCTTCGGCTACGCCTCGCAATGACGGTTGAACGGAGTGAAACAGAACCAAACAAAAGACAAAAGCCGCAAACTTGAGCAATGTAATTGCGAGTTTGCGGCGTTACATAGGTCTTTTTTGGTTCTTTTTTCTGCTAGAAAAAAGAACAATAACTAACTAAAATACTTTACGCCCGAGAGGAAGAGGGGCATTTCAAAGCATTCGTCTTCGATATTTTTATAGAGACCGGGCTGCCAGCGTTCGGTATGACCCATTTTGCCGAGGACTCTGCCGTCGGGGGAGATAATTCCTTCGATAGCGTTAAGGGAGCCGTTGGGGTTGAAGGGGCTTTCCATTGTGGGGACTCCGAACTTATCGACGTACTGGGTGGCAATCTGCCCGTGTCTCAGGAGCTCGGTGAGCTTTTCGTCGGGGCAGGTGAAACGACCTTCACCGTGGCTTACGGGTACGGCGTAGATATCGCCGACTTTGGTAAGAGAGAGCCAAGGGGAATTGTTGGTTGCGACTCTGACTCTTGCGATAGTGGAGACGTGCCTTCTTATATTGTTAAACGTAAGAGTTGCCGAATCCTCTTTCTGACCTACGACGTGACCGTCGGGAAGGAGCCCGAGTTTTATGAGCGCTTGGAATCCGTTACAGATACCGATAGCCAAACCGTCTCTCTTATAAAGGAGATTTTCCACGGCGTCGCGGAGCATGGGGTTCATGAAGGTGGTAGCGATAAACTTGCCGCTGCCGTCCGGTTCGTCGCCGCCGGAGAAGCCGCCGGGGAATGCGATAATCTGCGCGTTGTCTATTCTCTTCGCCATTTCGCGAATGGACTCTTCGATGTCCTGAGCGGTCATATTTTTCAACACGAAAATATCCGCAACGCCTCCCGCCGCTTTGACTGCCGCCGCGGTGTCGAGCTCGCAGTTAGTGCCCGGAAATACCGGAATAAATACCCTCGGCTTTGCGACGGAAGCTTCCGCTTTGAACTTGTTCATAGTGAAGAACGAAGCGGAGCGAACCTCGCCGGTCGCGGGAGCGGTTGTCGGGAAAACGGGCTCAAGGGTACCCGTAAACGCATGTCTGAGAGACGAAACGTGGATTTTTTTGTCGCCGCTTTCAATATACGGTTTTTTGGTAAGCGTCGCGTAAAGCTTGTGCTCGGGGAGCGGCTCGGAGGTTACGACGAGGATATTTCCGATATTTTTGAAGAAGTCCTTGACGCTTATTTCTTCCGCAAGAACCGCGCCGACCTCGTTGCCTATGAGCGATTTCGCAAGTGTTGCGAGGCGTCCGCAGTTTTCCACGACGGCGGTATTTTTGACGAGCCCCGAGGCAATCATTTTTTCCACGGTTGAGAACTGAGCAAGAGCTTTATCGAAATCGGGCATACCGTATTCGTCGCGGGACATTTCGATTTCGTAAACGTAGCCCTCGGAGCCGAAGGCGTTGTGCTTCACGTTCTGTTCCTTGGTAATTCCCATTGCAAAGGCGATGACGGTCGGCGGAACGTCGAGGTTTTCGTAGCTTCCGCTCATGCTGTCCTTTCCGCCGATTGCCGCAAGATGGAGGGAGAGCTCCGCCTCGAGCGCTCCGAGAAGAGCGGACAGCGGCTCGCCCCATCTTTCGGGGGAAGTGTTTAAGCGTTTGAAGAATTCCTGCAGCGACAGTCTGACCGAGCTTAAGGGAACGCCTGCGGAGACGAGCTTTGCCGCGGCGCCCAAAACGGAATAGACCGCGCCCACGTAGGGGGACTGTTCGGTAAGATAGGGATAGAAGGCGTGAGCCGAGCAGGTAACCGTCGTGGTATAGCCGTCGACAGGCGGCTTGGAAGCCATAACCGTCGAGGGCGTCAGCTGGGTTTTGCCGCCGAAGGGCATGAGAACCGTGCCGCGACCGATGGTGCTGTCGAAGGTTTCGCCAGCGCCTTTCTGGCTACAGACGTTGAGGTCGGACAGCTCGATTTTAAGAGCGGTCTCGCCGTCGCCAGCCTTCAGGGCGTCCGCGATATCCTTTCTGACGGTTTTGAAATAGTTGGTTTTTTTATCGGAAACCACGGCGTTTGCCGTCTGCTTAACGCCGTTGGTGTCGAGGAAGGAGCGTTCGATATCCACAATAGATTCCTCGCCGTAGAACATGCGGAGTCTGCCGGAGTCTGTGATTACCGCAACCTCCGTGGCGTTCAGGTTTTCCACCGCCGCGAGCTCCTTCATCTTTTCGGCGTTCTCTTTGGGAACGACGACCGCCATTCTCTCCTGACTTTCGGAAATGGCGAGCTCGGTTGCCGTAAGACCGTCGTATTTTTTGCGGATGCGGTCAAGATAAATGTCGATACCGTCGGCGAGCTCTCCGATGGCGACGGACACGCCGCCCGCGCCGAAGTCGTTGCATTTGACGATGAGACGTGCGGCTTCCTCGTTTCTGAAGAGGCGTTGAAGCTTCCTTTCTTCAGGAGCGTTTCCTTTCTGAACCTCCGCACCGCACAGCTCTACGGAATGAGCGTTGTGGGATTTACTGCTTCCCGTAGCTCCCCCGCAGCCGTCCCGTCCGGTGTCGCCGCCGAGAAGAATAACCACGTCGCCGGCCTCCGGTTTACGTCTTACGACGTTTTTACGCGGTGCTCCGCCGATGACGTAGCCCGTTTCAAGGCGTTTTGCGCGGTATCTTTCGTGATAATATTCCTTGACCTCGCCCGTTGCAAGTCCTATCTGGTTGCCGTAGCTGGAGAAGCCGTTCAATGCGGTTTTGGTGAGAACGCGCTGGGGAAGCTTGCCCGCCATGGTTTCGGAAATCGGGACGAGGGGGTTGCCCGCGCCGGTAACGCGCATTGCCTGATATACGTAGGTTCTGCCGGACAGCGGGTCTCTTATTGCGCCGCCGAGGCAGGTTGCCGCGCCGCCGAAGGGTTCGATTTCGGTGGGGTGGTTGTGGGTTTCGTTTTTGAACATTATGAGCCATTCTTCGACCTTTCCGTCGCAGTCTACCGGAACGACTACCGAGCATGCGTTGATTTCGTCGCTTTCGTCGAGGTTGTCGAGATAACCTTTTCTTTTGAGCTCCTTAACGGCAATGGTCGCCAAATCCATAAGGCAGACGTACTTGTCGGGACGGGTTTTATAGAGGTCGGCAAACAGGGTTTTATACTTGTTGAAGGTCTCCTGAATATGCGGGTTTTCGCTGGTAAATTTAACATCCTGAAGCTCCGTCGCAAAGGTCGTGTGGCGGCAGTGGTCGCTCCAGTAGGTGTCGACTACCTTGAGCTCCGTGAAGGTGGGCTCTCTTTTAATATTGCGGAAATATTTCTGAACGAACAGCAAATCCTTGAACGTCATCGCAAAACCGAAGCTGTTGAAATAGCCACGCAAAGTATCTTCGTCCATTCCGATAAAGCCTTCGACGGGAATACGCATGGCGGTTTTGGGAGTTTCCGCACGCTTTAAGGTCTCGGGCATGGCGTCGGAGCCTTCGCGGCTGTCGACGGGGTTTATGAGATAACCTTTGATTTTTCTGAACTGCTCGTCGGTTACCCCCTCGAAGGAATAAACCGTCGCGCAACGGACGGTCGGACGGACGCCGCCCGACAGAAGCTGAGCGCACTGCATGGCGGAATCCGCGCGCTGGTCGTACTGACCGTCGAGGTATTCGACAATCAGCACTTTTCCGGAAAGCTCGGGAGCGGTTTTATAAAGGAAGTCCACGGGCGGCTCGGAAAAAATCGTAGTTGCCGCGCGTTCTAAAAGCTCCTCCGTCAGCCCCTCCACGTCGTAGCGCAAAAGCTTGCGGCAAGAGGTCGGCTCGAACCCGAACATGTTCTTTAATTCCTGCGCCAGACCCTTAGCCGGCGCACAGTCTTTTTTCTCGACGAAAAGTCTATTCACCATATTTAATACCTATATCCTTTCTGTATCTGGCGTCTGTAAATGCAATTTTGTCTATTTCGGAATAAACGGCTTTTCTTGCGGCTCCGATAGAGTCGGCGATTGCCGTTAAGGCGAACACACGCCCGCCGTTGGTAACCAACCTTCCGTCCTTTTCGGCGGTACCCGCGTGGAAGAGGGTGAGGTTTTCTGAGAGGGGCTCAATAGTAACAGGATACCCCTTGATTACGTTGGTGGGATAACCGCCGGACGCAACGACGACCGTCACGGAGGATTTCTTCGCCCACCTGATATCTACCCCGTCAAGCCTGCCGTCGATTACGGCGTTGACAATCTCTAAGAAATCGCTTTCGAGAAGGGGGAGAACGGCCTGAGTTTCGGGGTCGCCGAATCTCGCGTTGTACTCGAGAACCTTAACGCCCGAAGGGGTCAGCATGAGCCCGAAGTAAAGCACTCCGCGGAACTCGCGACCTTCCTCCCTCATACCGTTGATTGTCGGGATGATAATGTTGTTAAGGGTGTATTCCGCAACCTCTTCGGTGTAAAGCGGACTGGGAGAAAAGGCTCCCATACCGCCGGTATTGGGACCCTTATCGTTGTCAAACGCGCGTTTGTGGTCTTGCGACGAAGGCATAACCCTGACGGTTTTTCCGTCTGTAAAGGTCAGAACGGAAACCTCGCTTCCGGTTAAAAATTCTTCGATTACCACGCGGTCGCCGGCAGAGGAGAAGACCTTGTCAATCATCATTTCCGAAAGGGCGGCTTCCGCGGAAGCAAGGTTCGGGCAGATGATTACGCCTTTTCCTAACGCCAGTCCGTCGGCTTTTATAACCAAGGGATACGCTGCCGTTTTTACGTAGGCGAGAGCCTTTTCGTAGTCGTCGAACGCCGCGTATTCCGCGGTGGGAATTCCGTGTCTTAGCATGAAGTCTTTGGAAAACGCCTTGCTTCCTTCGATTATTGCCGCGTTCTTATGCGGTCCGAAGGCGCGTATTCCCTTATCCTCCAAAAAGTCCACGAGCCCCGCAGCAAGCGGGTCGTCGGGGGCGACGAATACCAAATCTACGGCGTTTTCTCTGACGGCTTTATAAATCCCCTCGAAGTCCATGACCTTTACGGGGATAAGCGTCGCAATATCCGCCATGCCCGCATTGCCGGGGATAGCGAAAAGCTTTTCTGCGTCTTTGGATTTTCTGAGGGCGGTGAGAATCGCGTGTTCTCTTCCGCCGCTGCCGACTACGGCTATATTCATAGATTGCTCTCCTTTTATATCAGTGTTTGAAATGTCTCATTCCCGAGAAGCACATGGCAATACCCGCTTCGTTTGCGGCTTTTACGGAATCCTCGTCCCTCACGCTTCCGCCGGGCTGAACGATTGCGGCAATACCCGCTTTGGCGGCGGCTTTAACGCAGTCGTCGAAGGGGAAGAACGCGTCGCTTGCAAGAACCGCGCCTTCGGTGGTTGTCAGGCTGTGTGCGATTGCCTGTTCCGTCGCCCAGATGCGGTTGGTCTGTCCGACGCCTATTCCGAGCGTCACGCCGTCTCTGACGACCACGATTGCGTTGGATTTGCAGTGCTTTACGACCTTCATTCCGAATTCCATATCGGCTTTCTGAGCCGCGGTCGCTTCCTTATCGGTCACGGCTTTAAGCTCCGACAAAACCGTTGCGTCGGCGTTCTGCATGATGAGCGCGCCGTTTAATTTCTTGAATTCCATTACGGGAGCGCGTTCGGCAATCGCGGGATTTCTGAGAATGCGGAGGTTGGGTTTTTTCTTGAAAATTTCCAAAGCCTCGGCGGTAAAGTCGGGGGCGATGACGATTTCCAAAAAGATTTTGGTCATTTCCTCCGCAGTTTTTGCGTCAACCGTGCCGTTGGTTGCGATTATTCCGCCGAATATGGATACGGGGTCGGAGGCGTAAGCCTTCAGGTACGCGTCGTAAACGTTATCCGCCGTCGCAACGCCGCAGGGGTTGGAGTGCTTGACCGCGACCACTGCCGGACGGTCGAATTCCTTTAACAGCTCGACGGCGCCGTTGGTGTCGTTGAGGTTGTTGTAGGAAAGCTGCTTGCCGTTTAACTGCTCGGCTTCCACGAGGGAATTCTTAAGAGGAATGATATCCTCGTAAACCGCCGCCTGCTGGTGCGGGTTTTCGCCGTAACGGAGCTGCTCCTTCTTTTCGTACGCAACGGTTAAAACGTCGGGGAATTCTATCCCCAATTTTCCGCGGAGGAAGGTGGAAATCATCGTGTCGTAAGCGGCTGTGTGCTGGTACACCTTATACATGAGGTATTTGCGGGTTTCCAAGGAAACGTTGCCCGCTTCCATTTCGGAAAACACTTTGTCGTAATCCGCGGGGTCTACGATAACCACGACGTCCTGAAAATTCTTCGCCGCGGAGCGGAGCATGGTCGGTCCGCCGATGTCGATGTTTTCCACGGCGTCCTGAAACTCCACGTTCTCCTTCATAATCGTCGCCTTGAAGGGATAGAGGTTGACGATAACCACGTCGATGGTGTTGATGTTGAGTTCCTCAAGCTTCGCCATATGCTCGGGGTTGCCGCGCATGGCGAGAAGTCCTGCGTGCACGGCGGGGTGAAGGGTTTTTACTCTTCCGTCGAGGCATTCGGGGAAGCCGGTCACGTCGGTAATGTTTAAAACGGCGAAGCCTTCCTTTTTGAGAAGGTTGTAGGTCCCGCCGGTGGAAATGATTTCATAACCGAGGGTGTCCAGTTTTCTGGCAACGTCAACGATGCCGGTTTTGTCTGAAACGCTGATGAGTGCTCTTTTTTTCATATGAGAATTCTCCTTTTTTATTCGGCGCAGAGGTCTCTGACGACCTCGGGTAAAATAATGTGTTCCAATTTAAGAACGCGCGCGGCGAGGGTTTCCGCCGTGTCGTCCGGAAGGACGGGAACCTTTTCCTGTCTTATGATTTTGCCGGTGTCCGTCCCTTCGTCCACGTAATGAATCGTCGCGCCGCTTTCGGTGTCGCCCGCCTCGATAACCGAGCGGTGAACGCGCATACCGTAGTAGCCCGCGCCGCAGTGCTTGGGGATAAGGGAGGGGTGAATGTTGATAATTCTCCCGCGGTAAGCCTTGACGATGTTTTCGGTAAGTATGGTGAGGTAACCCGCAAGCACGACCAAATCGACGTCAAGACCTATGAGAAGGGCGATTACGTCGTCGTACATTGCGGAAACCGACGGATAGTCGGCTTTCATAAAGACCTTGGAAGGAATATTGTTTGCGCGTGCGCGCTCGATTGCGAAGATATCGGGGCGGCTGGCGACGACCATGGCGATTTCGCCGTTAATCATTCCGCTTTTAACGCCGTCTATTATACTTTGTAAATCCGTACCGCTGCCGGATACGAAAACCGCTATTTTCTTTTTCACAGCCGAACCCCCGGAGTTCCCGTAACCTCGCCGATGATATAGGCTTTCTCGCCGACGGAATTGAGGTAATCCTTTACCTCCTCGGCGATATCCTTACCGACAGCGAAGACCATACCTATACCCATGTTGAAGGTGTTGCACATCTTCTCGTAGGAAATGCCGGCGCGTTTCTGCAAAACCTCGAAAATCTTGGGGATAGGGTAACTTCCTTTGAAGATACGGACGCCCAAACCTTCTGGAATGATGCGCGGAACGTTTTCGATAAATCCGCCGCCGGTGATGTGGGCGATGCCTTTTATCGGGAACTTTTCAATAAGTCCCAATACCGTTTTGACGTATATTTTCGTGGGGGTCAAGATGACGTCCGCGGGGACGGCTCCCAGCTCTTTGTCGAACTTCGTGAGTTCTTCTTTTATGGGCGGGAACAGTTTTCTGACGAGAGAAAAGCCGTTGGAATGAATGCCCGAAGAGGCGATTCCGACAAGAACGTCTCCCTCTTTGATATTCTTGCCGTTTATGATTTTATCGCGCGTTGCCGTTCCGCAGGAAAAGCCCGCGATATCGTATTCGCCGCTCTGATAAAAGCCGGGCATTTCGGCGGTCTCGCCGCCTATTAAAGCGCAGCCCGCCTGTCGGCAGCCTTCGGAAACTCCCTTGACAATCGTCGCAACCTTTTCGGGCTCGAGAAGTCCGAGCGCTATGTAATCCAGAAAGATGAGAGGGCGGGCGCCCTGACAGACGATATCGTTGACGCACATGGCGACCGCGTCGATTCCCACGGTGTCGTGCTTATCTAAAACGAACGCGTATTTGAGTTTTGTTCCCACGCCGTCGGTTCCCGCAACGAGAACCTGACCCTTCGGGTCGTCGTCCAAGGCGTAAAAGCCGCCGAAGGAACCGAGGTCGCCCACGACGTTTTTGTCGTAGGTGGATTTAACGTATTCCTTCATCATTCTGACTGCGGAATAACCTCTTTCTACGTCAACTCCCGCATCCTTGTAATCTATAGCCATAACGTCCTCCTATTCTTTGAATTTGTCGTAATCGGGGGTATCGACGGGCATGGAGTAGTTGCCGTCGAAGCAGCCGGTGCAGAAATCGTAACCGCCGCAGCATTCCTTCAGAGCCTCGAGAGGAATGTAATGCAGACTGTCCGCACCGATAATTTTTCTTATCTCCTCGACGGAACGGCCGTTTCCGCCGATGAGCTGTTTTTCCGTTTGCATATCGACGCCGAAGAAGCAGGGCTTTCTGACTACGGGCGATGCAATTACGAGGTGAACCTCCGTCGCTCCGCTCTGTCTTAAGAACTTGACTATCTTCATGCAGGTGGTGCCTCTTACGATGGAGTCGTCGATTAAGATAACGCGTTTTCCGGCGACGTTGGCGCGGTAGGCGTTGAGCTTAATTCTCACGCTGTTCTCGCGCTGTGACTGAACGGGCTGAATGAAGGTTCTGCCGATATAGCGGTTTTTGGAAAGAGCGTCGACGTAAGGAATTCCGCTCGCCGCGGCGTATCCGCGTCCGACGACCACCGCCGAATCGGGAACGCCGGCAACCACGTCCGCGTCGATTTTAACGCATTCGGCAAGCTTCTGACCGCACTTGAAGCGCGCGTCGTAAACGCTTACGCCGTCCATGATGCTGTCCGTTCTCGCAAGGTAAACGTACTCGAACACGCAGGGGCGGAGACAGGGATTTTTGAGGAATGAGGAGGTCGTGTTGCCTTCCTTATCCACGCAGATTATCTCGCCGGGCTTTACGTCTCTCACAATCTCCGCCTCGATTGAGTCGAGGGCGCAGGATTCGCTGGCGAAAACCACCTGACCGTCCTTCTTACCCATGATAAGGGGTTTAAGACCGTGTCTGTCACGAACTGCGAACAGCTTTTCGTCGGCAAGCAAAACGAAGGCAAACGCGCCGACCAGCTTTTCGGCGGTTTCGAGAATGCCTTTTTCAATGCTTTCCTCGGAATATTCGTTGATGAGAGATGCGAGAACCTCGGTGTCCGTCGAGGACTGGTAAATGTGACCTGCTTTCAGCATTTCCTCTTTTAAGCGGTCGGCGTTGACGATGCTGCCGTTGTGGGCGAGCGCCATTCTGCCGTATCTGCCGTAGAAGACGATGGGCTGGGCGTTGGTTACGTTGTTGGAGCCCTGATTGGCGTATCTGACGTGTCCGATGGCAATCTGCGTTTCGGGGAAGAGCTCCATTTTATCGGGAGTGAAAACCTCTCCCGTAAGCCCCAGGTTCTTATAGTACGCAACGGTGCGGGGTTCTGACTCAACGGCAATTCCCGCAGACTCCTGTCCGCGGTGCTGAAGGGCGAACAGCGTATAGTAAAGGTCGTTTGCAAGCTTAGCCGGTTTTTTGGAAATAACGCCTACGATACCGCATTCCTCGTGGATTTTGCGGTCGCAGCAGCGTGCGGCTTTAGTGGATAAATCTGTCATATTACTCTCCCATCAAACGTCTGATAACTTCCTGATAAGCCTCTTCCACGCCGCCGAGGTCTCTTCTGAAGCGGTCCTTGTCCAGCTTCTCGTGGGTCACGCTGTCCCAGAAACGGCAGGTGTCGGGGGAAATTTCGTCGGCGAGTATGATTTTGCCGTGGAATTTACCGAACTCCAGTTTGAAGTCGATGAGGTCGATATTGGACTGTTTAAGGAAGGCGCGGAGCACGTCGTTTATCTTGAGCGCCATATTCTTAATGGTGTCGAGCTCCTCTTTGGTCGCCCATTCCATGGCGTAAATGTGGTAATCGTTGACCATGGGGTCGCCGAGCGCGTCGTCTTTATAGCTGAATTCCAACACGGTGGATTTCATGGGGGTGCCTTCCTCCACTCCGAGACGTTTTGCAAGGCTGCCCGCCGCGATGTTTCTTACGATAACCTCGAGAGGCACGATGGAAACGTGCTTCACCAGAGTGTCGGTAGGGGAAAGCTCCTCGACGAAGTGGGTAGGGACGCCTTCTTTTTCCAGCATCTGCATGAGGAAGTTGGTAACGCGGTTGTTGACCACGCCTTTTCCTGCAATCTGTCCTTTCTTGAGACCGTTAAACGCCGTAGCGTCGTCTTTATAGGATACGAGAACGATATCGGGGTCTGAAGTTGCGAAAACCTTTTTGGCTTTGCCTTCGTACATTTGCTGTAATTTTTCTACTTTGGTCATAATGCGTTTAACTCCTCGTTTAATTTTTTGTCGTCATTGACGATTTTTTCAATCATAG
The DNA here is from genome assembly GCA_964463195.1 of uncultured Christensenellaceae bacterium. GTDB lineage: Bacteria > Bacillota > Clostridia > Christensenellales > DTU072 > CAYXBO01. Next base: position 13,536 of record CAYXBO010000018.1, read on the forward strand.
C
>CAYXBO010000019.1:0-13436 GCA_964463195.1 uncultured Christensenellaceae bacterium
GATGGTGCTCAACCACCATATCCGCGCCGAGCGCTATCGCTTCTTCCGCAACGGCAGGTGTTAAATCAAGTGTGACCAAAACTTTTCCGATATTTCTTCCATCGCCCGAAAACAGCAGTCCGCTGTTATCCCATTCCGCCTGATTTCCGAGAGGCGCGAATTTTTCCAGTTTTTCAATTACGGCAGAAAGACAAGACACTTTCCACTATCTCCTTTTCGCGTTTTAATTCCTCGCTAACAGCCTGAGAATAATACCTTTCTATACCCTTTAACCTGAGCTCCAGACTGCCGATAAAAAATTCGCTTGACGGCGTGTTCTTACCTACGACTATCTCTTTTTCGTCAAACGGTTTTTCTCCGTTTGCGGAAACGCATATTACGTTATAATATTTCCCTCCCGAGGTTACGACGTAATCCTTTTCCGCATACCACCTCATTCCGTTCAGTCCGCGCCGGAGAACAGGAGCGTCCTGATGAGCTACGAGAACCAGTCTTTCGGGCTGAACCTTGCCGCGGATTATATGTAAAATCTCCGTTCCGCCCATACCGGCAATGACGACGCAATCTGTTTCCGTCCAAACGTAGTCCGCACCGTCCATGGCAATGAATTCCATTTTCGAGTAAACGCCCACGTCCTTTGCTAAGGCTTCGGCTTTCAATAACGATTTTTCGGATATATCAACCGCCACCGCGCGTTCGGCATATCCGCTAAGCACTGCGGAAACACACAGCTTTCCGTGGTCGGCGCCTATATCTATCAATCTGGAGGAATATTTGATTTCTTCCAGAACGGCGGTCAGCCGTCCGTCCATTTTCATCAGACTTTATCGACGAAATCGCGGAGCTTCTTCATCTTATTGGGATGCTTTAACTTACGCAACGCCTTTGCCTCTATCTGACGGATACGCTCTCTCGTTACGTTGAATTCCTTTCCTACCTCTTCGAGCGTTCTCGGACGGTTATCCTTCAAGCCGTAACGGAGTATGAGAACCATCGCCTCGCGCGGTGCGAGTGAATTGAGAATTTCCTCCACTTGCGCTTTGAGCATTTTGGCTTCCGCGCTGTCCATAGGAGCCACAGCCGAAGTATCTTCGATAAAGTCTACTAAGTGGCTGTCGTCCTCTTCGCCTATAGGAGTTTCGAGGGAAACCGGGTCGAGCGCGATTTTCTGAATTTCGATAACCTTCTGTTCGCTTATACCCATAGCTTCGGCAATCTCCGCCTGATTGGGCTCCCTTCCCAAATCCTGCAAAAGCTGTCTCGATACCTTGGTAAGCTTATTTATCGTTTCCACCATATGGACGGGAATACGAATGGTACGCGCCTGGTCAGCTATAGACCTCGTTATCGCCTGTCTTATCCACCACGTTGCGTACGTAGAGAATTTGAAGCCCTTGGTGTAATCGAACTTATCAACCGCTTTCATAAGTCCGAGGTTGCCTTCCTGTATCAAATCAAGGAACTGCATTCCGCGACCTACGTGACGCTTTGCAATGGAAACGACCAAACGGAGGTTGGCGTTGATAAGTCTGTCTTTGGCTTCTTTGTCGCCTTCGGTCATACGCTTTGCGAGGTCGAGCTCTTCTTCAGGAGTCAGAAGCGGCACGCGTCCGATGTCCTTAAGGTACATTTTAACGGAGTCGTCGATGCTTACCTCGTTCATTATCTTCTGAAGCATAACGTCGTTTGACTTCTGCGTTTCGGCGTCGATGACCTTTATGCCGTTTTCCTCCAGCGTGGAGTAAAGCTGTTCCGTCTCCTCGGGAACAAGCTGCAGCTTTTCCGTTTTTTCAAGAAGCTCGTCCGATGCGATTTCTTTCTTGTTTTTCAAAACGTCAACGATTTTATCAAATTCCTTTTTGATAAATTCTTCTCTTTCTTCCATAAAAAATGCTCCTTATTATCTTTTGCTCTTGGATTGTATGATTTTGCTTATCTCTTTTTTGATTTTTTCTCTTTCCGTTTCGTCCGTAGTCTCTTCATATTTTCGGGAAAGTTCCTCTAGCTTGATATTATTTAGATTGTCATTAAGTCGCGCGTAACTCTCTTCAAACATTTTCATTGCGATAAACTCGTCGATGCCGTCAAAAACGTTAAGAACCTCCGCCACCTCCCGCGATTCGGGAAAGGCGTCGTAAACGTTGCTTACGGACGGATTTCTGCCGCGACCTCTTTCTTCCTTAACGTATCCGAACAGCGCTCTCTGCTCTTCGTTTACAAACATTCCCGCCTCAAATCCGTCAGCCGGAACGGACTCGTTGAGAAGGAAGGTCATAAGCACCACACGCCCCGCTTTAACAAGCCCCGAAGAAGCTGCATCGACGGTTTTTTCCTCCGCATGAGCTCCGGCAACGGACCTCGGCTCTGCGGATTGTTTCTTAACCGGAACGGTTGCATTCCCTCCCTGAGGCTTACCTCTTAAGGCGGAAAGTATACTTTCCTTGGGAATTCCTGCGACCTCGGATACCTTATCTACGTAAACTGCGGCTATAACCTCGTCGAGCTCCGACAATACGTTTATTGCCTCTTTTACGTATTTCGTACGGTTTTCGAGGTCGGTCGGAGGAAATTTCTGTTCTATAACGTACAGCCTGTAATCTATGAGCGGTCTGGCTCCGTCCATGAGTGAGAGAAAGCCCTCTCTCCCCATTTTTTTCACAGCGTCGTCCGGGTCCATATCGTCGGGAATGGTAACGACTTTGACTTCCATTCCTCTTTCGCTCAGCATACTTAGGCTTCGCAAGGTGGCGTGCTGTCCCGCGCTGTCGCCGTCGAAACAGACGTAAACGGTTTTCACGTCGTACTTTTTCAGTATGTCGCACTGCTTATCCGTAAGAGACGTGCCCATAGGAGCGATGGCGTTGGTTATGCCTGCCTGATAGAGGGAAATCAAATCGAAGTATCCCTCGACTATTATCGCCTCTTTGGAACGCTGTTTTGCAAAGAGATTCATTCCGTACAGGTTGAAACGCTTCTCGAATATAGGGGTTGCAATGGTGTTCTTGTATTTAGCCATATCGGTCTTCTGCAGAACGCGTCCGCCGAAGCCGATAACTTTTCCCGCCGCGTTTATTATCGGAATAATAAGACGCTTTGCAAGCGGGTCGTAAAGCCCGTGCGTATTCTTCTGCGCAACGCCGCAATACAGCATCGTTTCCGGAGAAAACCCTTTGCCCGAAAGATGCTTTATCAGGGAATCGTAATCGGGAGACGCTCCGAGCCCGAAGACCTTAACCGTCCGCTCGTCAAGATTTCTTCCGTCGAGATAGGCTTTTATCTCGGGGCAGGAACCGTCGAACAGTTTATCCCGATAAAAACGCGCCGCCTCGAGAAGGCACTCGTAGCCCGTTTCTCTCTGCCTTCTTGCCCTTCTTTCGGCTTCGCTTTCTTCTGCAACCGGCATAGGAATATGAGCTTTCTCCGCGACGTACTGCACAGACTCCGCGAAAGTCATATTTTTGTAGTCCATTAAAAAACGGAAATGGTTGCCGCCCTTGCCGCAACCGAAACACTTATAAATTCCGCGCACCTCGTCCACGGAAAAGGAAGGAGTTTTTTCGTTATGAAAGGGGCAGCACCCCCAAAAGGAACGTCCGCGTCTCTGAAGAGTGACAAAAGGCGAAATAACGTCCACTATAGAGTAGGAAGCCTTTAATCTTTCTAAAAAATCCGGACTGAATTTCAACTGAAAAAACCTCTTTTTGCTTTTGCGTTCAATTTGTAATACGAATGCGGAAAGCTCAGTTCCCTACTTCGTTTTGATATCTTTTTAACAATTTTTTATAAGTCGCCCCGAGGGTTAAAACGTAACGCTCGCGTTCAACGTCGTTCATGCCTTCGTATCTTTCTTCGTCTACCAAACGACCTATCGGGTCTATAACCTCTTCAAATGCCGAAGCTATTTCGCAAACGGTTCTGTATAACCTTTCCTCTTCGTAATCTATCGGTTTGGCTACTGCGCTCTCTCCGGCAACCTCTTCTCTCTTGGTATCGTACTCGTTGTGGGTCATTCGTGTTTTGGCTTCTCGTACCAGTTTTTTCAGATTGCTGTTTTCACGCTTTGCCATTATACCTCCTTAAATGAAAAGAACCATCCGTCCGGATAGTTCTTTCGTAAAAATTATTTATACATTCTCTTTCTTGCTGCTTCCGCTTTTTTCTTTCTGCGGACGCTCGGCTTTTCGTACTGCTCTTTCTTGCGGAGGTCTCCGATAATACCGTCGTTTGCGCATTTCTTCTTCCAACGTCTGATTGCGCTGTCCAAAGATTCGTTCTCTTTAACGTAAACTGTCGACACTGTTATCACCTCCTCTTTCAACAATACATTTATGATATATTAACGCTTTATTTTATGTCAAGGATTTTCAGCCCATTTTTTCGGCGAGCTTTTCACCGCCTAAGAGATGGATATGAAGGTGCTTAACACTCTGACAACCGTCGTCTCCGCGGTTTGTTATCATTCTGAACCCGTTCTTGAGCCCGAGCGTTTCGACAAGACCCGCGACGGTCTTTAATATATGCGACAAAAGCTCGGTATCTTTTTCGGCGGTTTCGACAATATCCGCATAATGCTTTTTAGGAATGGCAAGATAATGTAGCTTCGCCTGCGGCGCAATGTCCGCGATGATTACGAATTTGTCGTCCTCGTAAAACTTTTCAGAGGGGATTTCGCCGTTTGCTATCTTACAGAAAATACAATCGTTCATGGTTTAACTCCTTTATTTAATTGAGATTTAAGCTCGGCGTATTGAAGCCGTCTTTTTTCCACCGTGTCCTTCGGAAGCGAAGGCATATTCCAGGCTCTCGTCCCTTCCCTTCTGGAAAAGACGAATATGTGCAAATCGTCAAAGCCGCATTCCTTTACGAACTCCAAAGAACGCTTATGACTGTCCTCGGTCTCCGTCGGGAACCCGACTATTACGTCGGTCGTAAGCTTAGCGTCAGGAAACGCCTCTCTTATCTTTCGGACGGCAACTCTATACTCCGCCGTTCCGTAGCGCCTGCCCATACTCTTCAGCACTCCGTCGTCGCCCGATTGAAGGGACAGATGGAAATGCGGAACGAACCTCTTTAAACCGCGTAGCGCCGCAAGCAATCCGTCAGTTATTCCTTCGGCGTAAAACGAGCCTATGGAAATGGGTGCGTCAACGTCCTTGAGCTCCAGTATAAGCGTCTCTAAATCCGTTCCGATATCCAAGCCGTACGCGGCGGTGTTGATACCTGTCAATACTATTCCCTTTCCTTGTCTGGCTTGCGCCGCAACCTCTTTAACTACTTCTTCGACGGCTCGCGAGCGGCTCCGCCCTCTGAGATAAGGAATGACGCAGTAAGCGCAGAAATTATTGCAGCCGTCCTGAACGTTTACGTAAGCCTGCCGTCTGTCAGTCCTAGGTGCGCCGGTGGTTGCTCCGAACGCTTTAAGCACCTCGAACTTATCCGCAGTACCGAACACGCCGTCAACGCCGAGCTCGGAAAACTGCTCCGCAGACTTTTTCGACGCGCAGCCCAAAACGTAAATTTTCGCGGCGGGATTTTTGGCTCTCGCCCTGGCAATCGCCTGCCTCGATTTTCTTTCCGCTTCACGGGTTACGGCGCAGGTATTGAGGATATACGCGTCCGCCGGCTGGAGTTTGTCAACTGCTTCGTATCCCGCTTTAAGAAGCGCTCCGATTATAACGTCGCTTTCGTATTGATTTACCTTGCAGCCCAAAGTAAAAACCGACACCTTCATTTCAGCTCCCCTGCGTACTCGAGAACGAGCGTCATTGCGGATATTGCAGCCGTCTCGGCTCTTAAAATTCTCTTTCCGAGCGTTACGCATTTTGCGCCCTTGGCAGTTATCGCCGCCGCCTCTCCGTCGGTAAAGCCGCCCTCGGGTCCGATTATCACCGCAATGCTTTCGGCTGTGGCAAAATCCATCTCGGATATGCTTCCGTCTTTAGCGTTCTCATAAGGGAAAACTATCAAATCGTATCCCGAAAACTCATTTGCGGCATCCTTAACACTCGCAAGCTCACGTATCTCGGGAACTCTCGCTCTCCCGCACTGCTTTGCGGCGTCAAGGGAAATCATGCGCATGCGCCCGTCGTTTACTTTGGCGTTGGAGCGTTCGCTCTTAACGGTAACGAATTCGGAAAACCCGAGTTCCACTGCCTTCTGTAAAATGAAGTCGCTAGCCTTTGCGGCGCACTGATATAAAGTAAACCGTCGTTTCGTTTCGCAGTCGTTGAAAACCTTTTCCGAAACCGCAACTCTCATAAAGTCTTTGGAAATATCGGTTATTTTGCCACGGTAGTCGTAGCCGTCGCCGAGAGCCACGGTCACCTCGTAACCTACCTTCTGACGAAGCACCGCGGCGTGAGCGGCTTCTCTTTTTCCAAGAGTAATTATTCCGTCTCTCAAATCCGAAACGTCTGCAAAAAACCTTCTGATTTCCATTTTAACTTTTGCGGAAAACGACGGAGCACCAGTCGCCTTCGCTTTCACTTGAAACGGGAGTCAACCCTCTTTCGCCGAACGCCTGTATCACCTCGTCGCGCCTAGGAATAATTATCCCCGAAGTCACGACAAACCCGCCGTTTTTCAAGATGCGGTCAACGTCGGGCAAAAGCATTTCAAGTAAGTCGGCGGTAAGGTTAGCCGTAACGATATCCGCTTTTTCTCCCGAAAAACCGCTTGCCAAATCGGCTTTTTCCACAGTCGCTTTGTCAGCTGCTCCGTTGAGCTCAACGGCTTCCTTTGCGGCTTTTACCGCTTCCTCCTCGATATCGCACATATAAACGGATTTTGCTCCGGCTTTTGCCGCGGCTATGCCTAAAATGCCGCTGCCCGTTCCTACGTCTGCAACGCGTTTTTCCGCAAAATCCATATCCGACATGAGGGTTAAAGCAAGCCTCGTGCTGGCGTGCTCTCCCGTCCCGAAAGCCATACCCGGCTCTATAAATATGTTAAACTGCGATTGCGGAAATTCCGGTTCCAGCCATGACGGAACGATATTGAACTTTCCCGCATGCTGCTCCTTGTAGAAGGTTTTCCAGTTATTGAACCAGTCGTCCTCCGAAAACGGCGCGCCGATAACGGCGTTAACTTCTATTCCGTAAATCTCGGAAAGGAACTTCTCCAAAAAACTCTTCTTGTGTTCTGCTTCCGCCTCTTTTACAAAAAACTCCGCATACGTGGGCTTCGGTTCCGTAGCCGCCGCATCCGCGTAATCCCATTTTCCCGCGTCGTTCATTTCCGTGCCGTCGCAAAGCGAAACGCCCTCCGCGCCCACCGACCACATTGCGTCGGCGACGAGTTCGAGCGTTTCTCCTTCTGCGTATACTCTTATGCCTCTGTAGTTCATCAAATATCCTTTGCGGCTTTTTTGAATTTCTCTATCTTTTCGTATTTAGCGTCGTTCAGAACTTCCGCCAGCTCTTCCATCTGCTTACGCTGTTTGGAATTGAGGTTCTTCGGAACTTCCACCGACACCTTCACGAATAAGTCGCCGCTGCCGGAGCCGCGTAGACTCTTCACCCCGCGCCCCTTTATGCGGAAGGTCGTGCCGTCCTGCGTCCCTGCGGGAACGTTAAGCGAAACGTCGCCGGACATCGTAGGTACGTCGATTTTGTCACCGAGTACCGCTTGCGCAACAGTTATCGGATATTCGAGGAAGAGGTTCTGTCCCTCCCTTTTGAACAGCGCGTGCGGGGCTACTTTGAATATTATGATAAGATTGCCGTTGGCGCCCCTTCCGCGACCCGCCGAGCCTTCGCCCTGAAGCGTCATCATCTGACCGTTTCCTACGCCCGCCGGAACTTTGATTTTCAAGGTCTTCGTTCCACGACTCACGCCCTGTCCGTTACAGTCGGGGCAAGGAGTTTCCACAATCTTGCCGCTTCCGTGACACATATCGCAGACGGTCTGGGACTGCATCGTACCGAACATCGTGCGCTGCTGAACGACGATAGTTCCCCGTCCGCCGCACTTCGGGCAGGTTTTTACGGAGGTTCCGCTCTTTGCACCCGAGCCGCCGCAGGTCTTACATTTTTCAACGCGCTTAAACGTAATTTCCTTTTCAACGCCGAAAAACGCCTCTTTGAAAGTGAGGTTCATGGTCACTTCCAAATCGTCGCCGTCGCGGTCCGCGCTCGAACGCCTTGAGGTACGCCCACCGCCGAAGCCCGAGAAAATATCCGAGAATATATCTCCGAAATCGCCGAAGCCGCCCGACGAAAATCCCGAGAAGCCGCTTCCGCCGCCAAACCCTTGCGGTCCGTCCTCGCTTCCGTACTGGTCGTAAGCCGCCTTCTTCTGCGGGTCGGATAAAACGTCGTACGCGTGCTGAACTTCCTTAAATTTGTTTTCAGCCTCTTTTCTTTCCGCTTCAGGCTTTTGCGCGTAGAGGTCGGGGTGATATTTTTTCGCAAGACGGCGATATGCGGACTTTATATCGTCCGCACTCGCATTCTTGTCTACGCCTAAAGTTGCGTAATAATCTTTATCTGCCATATTTTTCGTCAGTGAATGTCGTTAGGGTCTACATCGATTACGGTATCGTCGGAGGCTCCCGCGCCGTTTGCCGCACCGTCTCCGCCTGCCGCGCCGCCTTCAGTTGCGGTCTGCTGGTAAAGCTTGGTGAATATCGGGTTTGTAACCTTGGAAAGCTCTTCCGTAATCGCCTTGATGGTATCTACGTCTTCAGCTTTTTCGAGCTTTTCTTTTGCCGTCTTTGCAGCCTCTTCGAGGGTCTTCTTATCCTCTTCGGAGAACTTGTCGCCGGACTCGGCAAGGGTCTTTTCGATAGTGAGAATGAGAACCTCGGTATTGTTTTTCATTTCGATAAGCTCTTTCTTCTTCTTATCCTCTTCGGCGTACTGCTCAGCCTCTTTGACCGCGCGGTCGATATCGGCTTCGGAAAGATTGCTCGACGCTGTAATGGTGATATTTGCCGACTTGTTGGTTCCCTTATCCATTGCGCTGACGGTAACTATTCCGTTTGCGTCGATGTCGAAGGTAACTTCAATCTGCGGCACCCCTCTCATTGCCGGAGGAATACCCGTGAGCTCGAAGCGTCCGAGAGTTTTGTTGTCGGCAGCCATTGCGCGCTCGCCCTGCAGGACGTGAATGTCAACCGAGGGCTGGTTGTCTGCCGCCGTGGAGAACACCTGCGATTTCTTTGTAGGAATGGTGGTGTTTCTGTCGATAAGCTTGGTGAACACTCCGCCGACGGTTTCTATGCCGAGGGACAAAGGAGTTACGTCCAAAAGAAGCACGTCTTTGACGTCTCCCGATAAAACGCCCGCCTGTATCGCAGCGCCCATTGCCACGCACTCGTCGGGGTTGATACCCTTATAGGGCTCTTTCTTCATGAGGTTCTTAACAGCTTCGACGACCGCCGGAATACGGGTGGAGCCGCCTACCAGAATAACCTTGGAAATATCGTCTACCGTAAGTCCCGCATCCTTCAACGCCTGAGTGGTAGGAGCAAGGGTCGCCTTGACGAGCCCCGCCGTCATGTCGTCGAACTTAGCCTTAGTAAGGTCGAGGTCGAGGTGAAGAGGACCGGCCGCGCCGACGGTTATAAACGGCAGATTGATGTTGGTTTTGGTCATGCCGGACAGCTCGATTTTTGCCTTTTCGGCAGCTTCCTTAATACGCTGTATTGACATTTTGTCGGAGGACAAATCGATGCCGTTCGCTTTTTTGAACTCTTCGACAATCCAGTTCATGACGCAATTATCGAAGTCGTCGCCGCCGAGCTTGGTATTTCCGTTGGTTGCAAGAACTTCAAACACTCCGTCGCCGAGCTCCAGAATGGATACGTCGAACGTACCGCCGCCGAGGTCGTAAATTAAAACCTTCTGAGTTTTGTTTTCGTCCTTATCGATACCGTAAGCAAGCGCCGCGGCCGTCGGTTCGTTGATAATTCTCAAAACCTCGAGACCTGCGATTTTACCTGCGTCCTTGGTCGCCTGTCTCTGGCTGTCCGAGAAGTACGCGGGGACGGTTATGACCGCTTGGGTAATCTTGCAGCCGAGCTTCGCTTCGGCGTCCTTTTTGAGCTTTGTGAGAACCATTGCCGAAATTTCCTGCGGGCTGTAGGATTTGTCGTCTACCTTAACCTTGTAGTCGGTTCCCATTTCCCTCTTAATGGAGGAAACGGTGCGGTCGGGGTTGACGACTGCCTGACGCTTAGCAACCTGTCCGACAAGTCTTTCGCCGTCTTTGGTGAACGCGACGATGGACGGAGTGGTTCTGCCGCCTTCGGCGTTTTCGAGAACTATGGCTTCGCCGCCTTCCATAACGGCTACGCAGCTATTTGTTGTTCCGAGGTCGATACCTATAACTTTAGACATAATGATTATCTCCTTTTATATCGTATTGTCTTATTTTGCTTATTTTGCAACCTTCACTACGGGAAGTCGCAAAACTTTGTTGCCTCTTTTATAACCTTTCATTAAAACCTCGACGATTTTCCCTGCGTTTTCGGGGTCGTCGACGGTCATTACGGCGTTGTGGTAAACCGGATTGAATTCCTGCCCTTCGGCTTCTATCTCCTCAACGCCCTTTACCGTAAAGAAACCGGTAAGCTGCTTGTAAATTTTGGCGATACCGTCTTTAGCCTGTTCGTCGGTAATCTGAGCCATTGCGCGCTCGAAGCTGTCGGCTACACCGAGAATTTCTATAAGCATGGAATTTTCGCCGTCCTTTCTCGCCTCACTTACCGCGTCGTTGTTGCGTTTTCTGAAATTCTCGAAATCCGCCTGAACGCGCTGAGCGATGTTCTTCATTTCCTCGGCGCGGAGCTTTGCTTCGTTGAGTTCTACGCGAAGCGCCTCTTCTTCGGAGACGGGCTCGGTATCCGAAGCCGTTTCGCCGACTGCTTCGGCGTTTTCCGCCGTCTCGTTTTCCAATTTTTCTTTTTCGTCAATCTTCGTCATCGTCTACTCCTTTACCATGTCCTATCATTCTGTCAAGCCCGCCGGCAATGTAATGCAAAACAGACATGACCTTTCCGTAATCCATTCTTTCGGGACCTATAACTCCTGCGTGTCCGACTTCGTGTCCGCCTATGGAATATTTGGCGGTAACTATCGCGCACCCGTCCAGTCCGCCGGTATCGTCTTTGCCGATTTTTACGGAAAATTCGATATCCTCGTCGCTGTCTATTACCGAGGTAATTCCCCTTCTCGATTCGACGAGGGAGAGGAAATTCCTTGCGGAATCCATATCGGTATCGGGGTGGTTGAGCATTTTGGAGGTCCCCTCAACGACGAAATCCTCGTCGGCTTGCTCGGCGTAGCTTTCGAGAATTCTCAACACCGAATTATATAAGGTTTTGACTTCCGCAAGCTCTCTTGCTATGTCGTCGTCGGGGTTTTTGACTTCGGCAACGGTTTTTCCCGCAAACGCCTTGTTGAGAACCGCCGCGGCGTCGTTTAAGTCGCTTTCCTTTGCGTATCCGGAAATCTCAATTACCTTGTCGCGGATGATGCCGCTGTCGGTAATTATTATCACAAGCGCGGTTTTTTCGTCGAGACCGACGAGCTTTATATTTTTGATAGTAACCTTATTTATATTCTTGAGAACTATGACCGAAGTGTAATTTGTAACGTCGGATATAACCTTTGCGGTTCTCTTTATAATATCCTCGACCTCGGTAAACTTCTCGCGGAAGGAATTGTCGATAAGGCTGATTTCCTCGCTGGACAGCGGGTGCTCTTCGAGAAATTCCGAAACGTACATGAGGTACGCTTCTTTAGATGGAACACGTCCTGCCGAGGTGTGCGGTTGAATGAGATACCCCATATCCTCCAGAGTGGACAGCTCGGCTCTTATCGTCGCGCTCGAAACGTCGTCGAAATACTTCTGCTTTATGCCGCCCGAGGACACGGGAGAAGCGGACGAAATATATTCGTCCACAACGGCTTTCAATATTTTCTTTTTCCTCTGCGACAGTTCCGTTTTCATTTCTCACCTGTCATACTACGCCTTAGAGTGTTAGCACTCAACGCATCCGACTGCTAACAGTTTACAATCATTATACGCAGGTGTCAAGAGTTTTATACAAAATTATCTGAAAAATTTGTCGGGATTTACGAAAACAATTCGGTAAGTATTGCATTCTGTAAAAGCATTTTATCGGATTTTATTCTGAGAATTTCCCCGTCTAAGGTCAGAAAATCCTTTAAATGCTCAATTTTGTTGCCATAGCAACCGATAAGGCTTTTTCCGAACTTATCGGAAAACTCCCTGAAAGATACCCCCTCGTTAAGCCTTAATTTCAACATAAGATATTCTTCTTCGGGAGTCAGGGAGGTAGTATCCTCGCTTATCTCTTTTCCGCATCCCGCATGCGCTCCGTTTATATAGGCTTTTATATCGGGAGAATTATAATAACGCCTGCCGCTAAAATACGAATGGGCGGAGGCTCCGAAGCCTAAATACTCTTCGCCTCTCCAATACTTTAAGTTATGAAGGCTCTCTTCTCCTTCTCTTGCGAAGTTGGAAATTTCGTAACGCTTAAAGCCGTAGCTTCCGAGCGCAGCCACTGCTGCATTATACTCCGCTTCGACTTCCTCTTCGGAAGGCATGACGACCTCTCCGCGTTCTATAATACGCGCAAGCTCTGTACCCTCCTCGACCTTCAGAATGTATGCGGAGATATGTCCGGCAAGCTCCGAGAGCTCCTTAGAAAAGTCCGCCACGTCGTCCGCTGTTTCTTCCGGAACGCCCAGCATCAAATCGGCACTCACTCTGTAACCGGACAGTTTTGCGAGCTCAAGAGCTTTTATCGCCGTCTCCTTATCGTGTAATCTGCCGAGAAACTTCAGCACGTCGTTTTTAAGGCTCTGCACGCCGAAGCTCAGACGGGTTACGCCGAAATCACGGTACTTTTCGATGTCGCCCGAGGAACAGGGATTTACTTCTACGGTAAACTCTTTTATGCGGCAATCGAAATTTGCGTATAGCGTTTCGGCTACGCTTTTAAGGTTGGAAAAAGACACGGTACTCGGAGTTCCCCCTCCGAAATAAACCGTGTCAACGTAAATTTCCTCTCCCGCGCGTTGAGAAAACGTGCGGATTTCTTTATTTAATTCCTTTATATAAGCGTCTTGCAAGTCTCCGCCGCAGGTGGAAAAAAAATCGCAGTAAACGCACCTTCTTCTGCAAAACGGAAAGTGCACGTAAATTCCTGCTGCCCGCTTCATTACTTTTTGTCGTCTATCCTTAAAATAGACATAAACGCGTCGGAGGGGATTTCCACGCTGCCGACCTGACGCATACGCTTTTTGCCCTCTTTCTGTTTTTCAAGAAGCTTTTTCTTACGCGTAATATCGCCGCCGTAGCACTTGGCGAGAACGTCCTTCCTGAGAGCCTTGACGGTCTCTCTTGCAATTATCTTGGGGGGATAGGCTATGAAATCAATATAACATTGATAGATTATTCGT
>CAYXBO010000020.1:0-12675 GCA_964463195.1 uncultured Christensenellaceae bacterium
GACGTAGCCGCCGAAGTCGGGCGGTACAATACCGATCTTTACGTCGCGACCTCTGATATTGCCCTTGATAAAATACGAGAAGTATTCCTTGTCGTTCTTGGTGTACGTTTCGCGTTCCACGAAAATCGTTTTATCGTTTGCCATTGATTTTACTCCTTATGTGATTTGAAATTTGTTTGTTGTTGAAAATCGCATACTTTCACGGCAGGCGAGAGGGTAGCGGTTGCAAAGGATACTTTCGTAAAATGAAGATAACCAAAGCAACCGTACCGCCTATGTCGCTCGCGATAGTTACGCGGTTTTATCTCCCGCGCTTGCGCGAGATTGCCGCAGCTTCCTCTTTGGTTTTGCCTTCCTCGAGTGCCTTTTTGTACTTGAAAAGTCCGGCGTGGTCGGATTGAGCTTGCAGATAGCCGGAGCGGATGCCCGCTTCGTAATCGGTAAGTTCCTTGCCTTCCTTCGGACCGCGCTGATGGACTTTAGCCTTGCGTTCTTCGGCGTAGCCTTTGGCGCGCTTGCTGGGAATCTTCCACCGACGCTCGCCACCGTACTTGTTCGGCTGCGGCTGTTCCTTTTCTTTTGCCATAAAATACTCCTTTTTGGTTTTTGTTTGCCGTGTGTGTTCGGTCATTAAATTGTTACGAGCCGGTATTTAGTTGGGACGCTTCCCGTGCGACCGTTAAAACCGTCGTCGCTCTTATTTTTACCGCTCTCGTTTGTGTTGCACGACTTTCGGATTTGAATGGAACAACGCGTTCCTATCGACAGTTCATTCGGTAGACGTCATACCAAAATTGCGTTCCCCCCCATCATCCAACGGAGAAGGTCTATTCCGTGAATACACTGATTCATCAGCGCGCCGCCGTCCTGCGCCCAGGTTCCGCGCCACTTAGCCTGCTCGTAATAGTCCTTATTCCTGTTCCACCTGACGTGGATTGAGCCGTGGGACAATTTCCCGAAACGCCCGTCCTCCAACGCCTTGCGCATCTGCTGCACGGCGATATTGAATCTGTTCTGATGACACGCCGACACCTTGACGCCCTTTTCCTCGCTTCTTCTTATTATCTCCTCGGCGTCGGCAATGCTCATAGCCATCGGTTTTTCAATGATAACGTTGACGCCGCAGTCAATGCAGTAAAGTGCGATTTCGGCGTGAATGCCGCTCTCGGTAGCGATAGAACACAGCTCGAGCTCGGGGTGGTCGGCAAGCATTTTACGGTAATCCGTATATCTTGCAATAGAGCCGTCCTTCTCCAAACCGTGCTTTGCAAGCACCTCTTCCATGCGAGCGGGAACGACGTCGCACACAGCGACGATTTCCAAAGAATTGTTGACCGCCGCTTTTATATGGTTCGTGGAAATTCTGCCGCAGCCTATCAATGCGTATTTCATCTTACTTTTATCCTTATTATTAAAGCAGTTCTATTTTGTCACGGTAACTGACGTTCTTCATAGCGTTTTTGGTGTCGAACACGGCTTTTGCGTTTCTCGCAACCATTTCGTAATCGACAGTGGTGTGCCCCGTCGTAACTATTACGATATCGTACCCCGAGACGATTTCGGGAGAAATACCTTTTATACTTTCGTACCAGACTCCGCCGCGCTTGTATTTGGAAACGAAGGGGTCGTAATAATCTACTATACAGCCCTCTTTGCGGAGTAAATCGCCTACAACCAACGCCGGACTTTCGCGGTAATCGTCAATATCCTGCTTGTAAGCCACGCCGAGCTGAAGGACCTTGGCGTTTTTCAGGGACTTTTCAAAACGGTTGAGAATATCCGAGGTTCTTTCGACGGTGTACTCCGGCATTTTATCGTTAATCATCATAGACGCCTCTATCATGGAAGTGTGAAATCCGAATTCCCTCGCCTTCCAGGACAGATAATACGGGTCAAGGGGAATGCAGTGTCCGCCGAGACCGGGACCGGGATAAAAAGCCTGAAATCCGTACGGCTTGGATTTTGCGGCGTCGATTACCTCCCAGATGCTAATGCCCATTTTATGGCAAAGCTGAGCGAGCTCGTTGACCAAACCGATGTTAATGTTTCTATATGTATTTTCCAAAATCTTTTCCATTTCCGCAACTGCCGGCGAGGAAACCTCGTGTATATCGCTCTGTAAAACCGCGCGGTACATGGTTGCGATAACCTCCCTTGCGTCGTCGCCTATCGCGCCGACGACCTTAGGGGTGTTTTTAGTCTTGTAAATGAGGTTGCCGGGGTCCACGCGTTCGGGGCTGAAGCCGAGATAAAAATCCTCTCCGCATTTCAAACCGCTGCCCTCTTCGAGTATAGGCTTAAGGAGCTCCTCCGTCGTTCCGGGATAAGTAGTCGACTCAAGAACCACCATCGTCCCCTTCTTCAGATATTTGGAAATAGCAATCGCGCTGTCTCTTACGTAGCTTATATCGGGCTGCTGATGTTTATCGAGGGGCGTAGGAACGCATATCGCTATAAAATCGACGTCGCCCACGAAGCTGAAATCGGTAGTTGCCCGAAGCATGCCTTCCGCAACCAGCTTTTTCAAATCGTCGTCTACGACGTCTCCGATATAATTGTGTCCTTCGTTGACCATTCTGACCTTTGCGTCCTGAACGTCGAACCCGATGGTCTTAAATCCGGCTTTGGCCTTTTCGACCGCGAGCGGCAAACCGACGTAACCCAGACCGCACACTCCGACGACAATCGACTTATCGGCTATTTTTGCAAGTAACTGCTCTTTCATACTCATTATTAAATCTCCTTGACTGCTCCGTTTTGATAGCTGTATTTCTTCCCGCATTTGCAGGAAGCAATGCCCTCCGTAAATTCGATTTTTTCTCCGCAATAACACACGTATCCGC
Source organism: uncultured Christensenellaceae bacterium (assembly GCA_964463195.1). Taxonomy (GTDB): domain Bacteria; phylum Bacillota; class Clostridia; order Christensenellales; family DTU072; genus CAYXBO01. Next base: position 2,844 of record CAYXBO010000020.1, read on the forward strand.
TGACGCGCGCGGGGTTGCCTTTGACGAGAGCGTAATCCGGAACGTCCTTCGTCACCACGCTTCCCGCGCCGACGAGCGCGTATTTCCCGATATTGTGACCGCAAACTATGGTGCTGTTTGCTCCGATGCTGCAGCCCTTGCCGAGAACGGTTTCCCGATACTCGTTCCTTCTCGAGATATGACTGCGCGGATTTATGACGTTGGTAAAAACGCAGCTCGGTCCCAAAAACACGTCGTCCTCGCACCTGACTCCGGTATAAACAGAGACGTTATTCTGTATTTTCACGTTGTTCCCCAAAATCACTTCGGGCGATATCACTACGTTCTGCCCTATATTGCACCTTTCGCCGATTTCGCAGCCGCTCATGATATGACTGAAATGCCATATCTTCGTACCGGCGCCTATTTTGCAAGGCTCGTCTACGTAGCTCGATTCGTGCACAAAATAATTCTTTTCCATAACTCTCTCTGCTTGCCGTTATTTTGCTTCCGCCAAAGCGCCGGCAATAAATTCGATATCCTCATCGGTAAGATAGGGATGCATGGGAATACTCAGCACTCTTTCGCAGAGCTTTTCGGCAACGCCCAAATCCTCCGTGTTGAAATCGTAACCGCCGAACGCCGTTTGTCTGTGCATGGGTATGGGATAATAAATCATCGTTGGAATTCCCTTTTCCTTGAGCGCAGCCTGAATTTTCGCTCTCTCCTCTCCGCTTCCGAGAATGAGCGTGTATTGCGCCCAGCTGCTTCCGAAGCCCTCGGGCACGACCGGAGTTTTAAAATATCCTTTCAGTTTTTCGGTGTACGCTTTTGCCGCGGCGTTTCTTGCATCCAGCTCATACTCCTTAAACGCCTTAAGCTTTGCGGAAAGAATTGCCGCCTGAACGGTATCCAATCTGGAGTTATAACCTATTCTTACGTTGTCGTATTTATATTCGCCCTTTCCGTGGACGGCAAGCGAGCACATAAGCCGGTAATATTCGTCGTTATCTGTAAAAATCGCGCCGCCGTCGCCGTAGCAGCCGAGAGGCTTTGCGGGGAAGAAGGAGGTCGTGGAAATATCTCCGAACGAACAGGCTTTTTTGCCGTTTATGCTTCCGCCGAAGCCCTGAGCTCCGTCCTCGACGATTTTCAGACCGTATCTTTGGGCAATTTCTCTTATCCTCGGAAAATCGGCAGGCTGTCCGAACAAATCTACCGCCACGATACATTTCGGCTGAAGCTTCCCTTCGGAAACAACCCGTTTAATTGCTTTTTCCAGTTTTTCGGCGTCCATGTTGAACGTCCTTTCGTCAACGTCCACGAAAATGCATTGCGCGCCCTCTAACGCAACAGTTTCGGCGGACGCGAAAAAGGTAAACGTCGGCACGAAAACGGCGTCCCCCTTCCCGACTCCTATACATCTCAACGCAATCGTCAGAGCGTCGGTTCCGTTGGCGCAGGTAAGACAGTATTTCGTTCCGCAATAATCCGCAAGCTCCTTTGCCAGAATTTTCACTTCTTCGCCGCCGATATAATGACCGTCGTCCAGAACCTTGGAAATCCCTGCGTTGATTTCGTTTTTCAGTTGAGCGTACTGTGCTTTCAAATCTATAAATTGCATGTTTTCCTCTACGGCTTACGGCACGCAAACTCAATAACCTCTTCGAGTTTGTCCGTAAGCTTTTCAAAATCGTATTTTTCAGCCGTTTTTCTGGCGTTCCGGCACATAGCGTCGTATTCAGCCTGCGGCAACGCGGCTATAGACAGAATAGCTTTTGCGATATTTTCCGGAGACTGGTCGTCAAGACTTATACCGCAGTTATTGTTCTCGATAAGGTCGTAATTGACCTTTAACGTGGAAAGAAGCGGTCTGCCCGCCGCCATATAATCGAACAGCTTGTTCCAGCTGACGCCGTACTTGCCGACGTTGGTTTTTTTGACGTTTATTACGTTTAACTGAGCGTTTCTGCAAATGTCGGCGATTTCACTTCTCGGCACACGCGCGAAAAATTTAACGTTTTCTATCCCTTCGTCGGCTTTGCGCTTCTCGAGAGCCGCCTTTTCGTTGCCGTCGCCGTAAATATGCAATTCCACGTTCGTCCCTTTGAGATACTTTGCGGCGTCCACTAAACGACCTACGTCGTTGGCTTTTCTTATCGACCCGGCAAACACCACGCGGAATACTCCGTCGGTCGTCATATTCGTTTCCGCATCCTCGGAGCATATAAGAGCGCCGTCGATACCGTTGTTAATGTTGAAAACCTTGGATAAATCTATATCCTTATCCCACTTTTTATCCCTGATATAATCTTTTCCGCCTTCCATCGTAAATATCAAGGCGTTTGCGGATTTGTAAATCTTCTTCTCACGGGCGTACAGATAAACTATAGAGGGATTTTTATTCGACAAATTCATATATTCGACTACGGAAAGCGGCCAAAGGTCCCTGATTTCCACGATAATCGGAATTTTATGCTTGCGGGCAAGCCTTCCCGAGCTCCACGCAGTGAAAATATCGGGAGAGGAAGTATATATAACGTCCGGATTTTCCTTTCCGTACGCCTTCCATATCTTACCGATATCCCAAGCGAACCCCAACATGTTTTTCATTCTGGAGAGTCCGTTTCCGGTATAATTATCGGTTTTAACGTATGTGTAAGTCAGCCCGTCCACCTCGATTTCTTTAAACAGCGGCTTATAATCGGAATCTATCATGTTGACAGTCGTGTTATGTACGGTGCTTGCGGTAAATATCCTGACCTTGTATCCCCGCGCAATAAGAGATTTTGCAAAATAATAGTGACGGGACAGTCCGCCTTGCGTCGGAGTCTGCGCGTAATGATTTATAATCCAAACTGTTTTCTGCTCCACTTGCCTACCTCAATACAGCCGCAAAGGTTTTGAAAATCAAAGACAAATCGTAAAATAAATTCATTTTACGGATGTATTCTAAATTCAACGCTATTTTTTCCGGCATTATTTCAGTTATATACGTACGCTCCGGCTCTTCGGATTTCGCAAGAATATCGTTTTCGTTCCGGTAAATTATAGAGGCGAGCTCGGTTATTCCCGGCCTTACTCTCAACACGTTTTTCTGATATCCGTCGTACATTCCGACGTATTTCGGAACCTCCGGACGGGGACCGACGAAGCTCATATCTCCGACGAGAACGTTTATCAGCTGGGGCAGCTCGTCTATCTTGGTCTTTCTTAGAAACCTTCCTATTCCGGTTATACGGCAATCGTCTCCGACGGTTATCTGCATCCCCTTCTTTTCCGCGTCCGTCACCATCGTTCTGAATTTGAAGATGCGGAATTCCCTGCCGTTTTTCCCGACCCTCACCTGCCTGAAATAAACAGGTCCTTTTGAGGTGCATTTTATAACGACTGCAATCAACGCAAACGGAATAAAAAGCAGGATTAACCCGAACAACGCCGTAAAAAAGTCAAACACTCTTTTGAAAAACAAGTATATGCCTTTCTTTTTCATAACTGCGTCAAAATCAATCGGCGCGTTTTCCAAAACCGACGCTTCCTGCTGCATTTTTGCTCCGTTAAACTTCCTTGACCGATTTTTTCAACGTATCGATAACGTAATTAACTTCCTCGTCGCTCAAAAGAGTATGTAACGGTAAAGTCATTTCGTTTTCGTATTTCCGGAACGCATTCGGAAAATCTTTTATGTCAAATCCCATGTTTTTATAAGCGGTGTGCATCGGAAGAGGCTTGTAATGAACGTTGGTCGCCACTCCTTGCTCCGCCATTTTTACAATCAGGCGGTTTCTCCGCTCTTCGGAAAACCCGTGTATCCTCGTCATATACAAATGTCCGCTCGACGAAAAATCCTCGCCGTAGTGGTCGAGCGTTTCGGCTATCGCACCTTTTATCGCCGCGTCGTAAGTATTGATAATCTGTTTTCTTCTTACAAGTATGTCTGCGTATCTTTTCAGCTGAACCAATCCGATAGACGCCATAATATCGGTCATGTTGCACTTCTGACCGCACATTCTTATATCGTACTCCCAGGAGCCGAGCTGATTTTTCTGCAGCGCGTCCTTGTTCTGTCCGTGCAACGACCAAAGCATAAATTCGGAATACATTCTGTCGTCGTCTATTGCGTCGGACTTCTTCCATGTAACGGCGCCGCCTTCCGCTGTGGTAAGATTTTTAACGGCGTGGAAGCTGAAGGAGGAAAAGTCGGCAGCGTTACCGCTCTTTTTACCGTTTCTTACCGCGCCGAAGCTGTGCGCAGCGTCCGCAAGAACTATAATTCTGCCGAATGCTTCCTGAAGCTCGTTTTCCGGTCTGAATTTAGCGGCGTTTTCCTTTACAATCGCGAAAACCCTGTCGTAGTCGCACATCTTGCCGCCGATGTCTACCGGAATTATTACCTTGGTCTTTTCGGTAATAAGCTCCGCCAAACGGTCGTAATCCATTTCGTAGCCGTCGTCACCGACGTCGCACAGAACGAGCCTTGCTCCTACGTGCTCGACTACGCTTGCGCTCGCGGTATAAGTGTACGCAGAGGTTATAACCTCGTCTCCTTCCCCTACTCCCAAAATGCGCAATACAAGCTCCAATCCGGCAGTTGCGGAATTCAAACAAACCGCTCTCGGGGTCCCGCAAAATTCAGCTATCTTTTTTTCAAAATTCTTCGTCTTAGGTCCGGTTGTAATCCATCCGGATTTAAGAGTGTCGACGACTTCGTCAATCTCTTCTTTAGTAATATCCGGCGGTGAAAACCTGATTTTCATATTATTGTGTCTCCTTGATAGACAAACTTATTACTTTGAACCGATAATATCATAGCATATAATATTTATTATTGCAATGCTAAACAGACGAAAAGCGCAAGAGTTATGTCGCTAATTTTATTTGCAATTTTCAAATGCAGTCTTGTTTTTTCGGCTCTTTTTAAGTATGATAGAAATATTATGAATACTAAAACCAAAAAAATTCTGATAACTTCGGCGGTTGTCGTTGCGGCAATCGGCATCTTACTGACTGTTATTCTTGTCAGTCTGTACTTCACGACGCAGGTGGATTTTTCGGAAATAATCGAGGTTCCGATTTACACTCTCGACGGGAAATACACTACCGTTGCGTACAAGGTCGACTCCTACAGCGGTCATCCCGACCTGGTTTGCACCGGCGACGGAGAGCTGATAACCATGTTTCCGGAAGGACACGGCAAGGGCGCGATAATTACCGAAACCTCGTCGGATTTCGGCAGAACGTGGGAGAGACGGACGGATACTCCCGAATCCTGGCGCACGTCGCAGGAAACTCCCACCCTCTACCGCCTCAGCCTGAAAGACGGAAGCCACAAAATAATTCTTACCTCGGGCTGTCCGTTGTGGCCGCACGACCCCGAATACGAAATTAACGGCTTCAATTTCGCTTACTCCGATAACGACGGCAAGAACTGGTCGGAATTTGAAAACTTCTACGGAAAGAGCTGGGCAAGCCAAACGGGGAAGCAACCTTTCGACTGTATCGTTGCAATGTCCTCTCTCACGCAGCTCAAAGAAAACGGCGAATTTATTGACAAGTGGATGGGAACCTTCCACGACCACAATTTCGACAATTACCGCACCTACCTTACGTTTGACGGCAACGGTCGCGCGCAGTGGAGCGAGCCGGAGCTTTTGCTCGGCGAATGGAATTCCGTCGGACAAAAGGAAAACATGTGCGAAATAGAAATCGTACGCGCCCAAACGACCGACGAGCTCATTCTGATTGCGAGAACAAACGTTCACACCGGCCCCTCCGTCGCGTGCGTGTCCTCGGACGAGGGAAAAACCTGGACGAAGCCCGCGGAGCTTCCGTACGCGCTGACGGGCGACCGCCATAAAGCGGAATACGACGAAACCACAGGCAAATGGCTCGTTTCATTCAGACAGGTTCTGCCCTTTAAGCCCAATGCGGTTTCCGTATCCAAAATAAGCGGCGAAGGCTGGGTCGGCTGGGTCGGAAGCGACGAAGTCCTGCTCGCTCTCGCAAAAGGCGACAAGTCGAAAGGCTGTGGCGACGCATTGATTGTCCTCGGAAAGGACTATAAAGGAAATCTCGACTGCGGATATTCCGGAACGGTCGTCAAGGACGGAACGTTTACGGTTATCTCCTACGGATACTTTTCCAAAGGAGTTAAATATCCGTATATCTTAAGCGCTACCTTCCGTTTGGATGAAGTGTTACCGGTGATATAAATTACTGTTCTTTTTTCTGCGAAGAAAAAAGAACCAAAAAAGACGCTGTAACGCCGCGAGTTCGCAACAAGTTGCTGAAAACTCGCGGCTTTCGTCTTTTGTTTGGTTATTTGTTCTTCCTCATCGTCATTGCGAGAAGCGATAGCTGCGAAGCAATCCAGTCCCGCGAAGCACCACCCGCCCACCAAAAAAAGCAGCTTTTCAATCAAGTTATTTCTTCACTTTTCACTATTACTTTTTACTTCAAATGATAAGGGGTTCATTATGAGTAAGGGGTGCGGGGAAAGAGGTTCCCCGCGTTTAATTAAAGATATCCTTATTACCCGTCCGCGCATGTTCGCAAGTTTGCGCGGACTCCCTATATCCTCAAGAAGCGTTGCCGGGGGACGCCCCCTGCATCGCAAAAGAGGGGGCGGAGCGTTTTTTGGTACTTTTTGTCGCGAAACAAAAAGTACACTACCTCTTTTTCTGACTGTTCCTGAATACCTTTTTATAAAGGCTGAAAAACATTTTATTGACGCTTTGGGTTGCCTCAAAGCGTTGTTCGGCTACCGATTGTATGGCTTTTTCGGTTAGCGTCGCGACCATTCCCGCGAGCATATTGACGGGGACCTTCACGTCTCCGGAAGCCATACAGAACATCGTGTCACCGTCGTATGGCGTATGCGCGGGAGAGAGAGCCGTTGCAAAACCGTCGTGCGCAAGGTCGGCTAAGATATTGCACTCTTCCTTCGTCAGGTCGGCGTTGGTAAGCACCGCGCCGATTGTGGTATTCTGATTGGTAAGTCCTAACCCGCCTGCGGAAAACACCGCGCGGCTATCGATAAATTCGCCGTTTTCCGAACGCGCGGCAAGGAGAGTTTTTCCGTCCTTTACAACGTCGCCCAGGGCGTTGACGGCGACTATCACCGCGATTTCCAAACCGTTCAGAACGTAGGTCGCAACGCCTATCCCGCCTTTTCCTGCGGAATTTATTCCCGCAAGCTTTGAGACGGTTGCGCCCGTCCCCGCGCCGATACTGCCGGTTGCGAAATTGTCTTTGACCGCAGCGTCGCAAGCGTCGTAGCCGTCCTGAATTTTAGGATAAGCAAAGTTCTTGTATTCCAAGTCGTAAAGGCTGGCGCCGGCGACAATCGGCACGTTATATTTTCCGGCGTTATAACCGAGGTTTCTTTCTTTTAGCCAGTTCATAACTCCGCAAGCCGCCTCGAGCCCGAACGCACTGCCGCCCGACAGCACCACCGCGTTTAATTTCTGAACGGTTTTGCCGTCCTTTAAAAGCTCGGTTTCCCTGCTTGCCGGAGAAGCGCCTCTTACGCTTACGCCGCCCACCGCGCCGTTTTCGCAAAGAATAACCGTCACTCCGGTGCCGTTTTCTTCGTCGGTTACGTGTCCTATTTTGAATTTGTCGAGCATATTCGGATATCCTCCGCTAACAGTTTTTTATAGTATATAACAATGCGGGCGGATTTTCAAACGTAAAAGGCAGTTTTTCCGCTAAATTATCCTACTTGCCGTTTTTCTTTAATGTACTTTTAATGGGTATAGAGTTATAATATAGACAGCAAATTTCCCTAAAAGGAGGAACCGCGGGCTATGAGAATACTGCTGGTCGAAGACAGTCTGTCGTTATCCGAAGCGCTGGTCAACGTTTTCAAACGCGAAAATTACGAGGTGGAAGCCGTCTACGACGGCGAAACGGGTTTGGAATACGGCTCGAGCGGAATATTCGACGTTATCGTTTTAGACGTTCTCATGCCTAAAATGAACGGCATCGAGGTTTTAAAGGAGCTCCGCAAAAGAAAGATTGCAACGCCGATTATCATGCTCACCGCTCTTTCTCAGGAATCGGATAAGGTTGCGGGGCTGGACGCGGGAGCGGACGATTATCTTCCCAAGCCCTTTTCCACCCCCGAGCTTCTCGCGAGAATACGCGCGCTCACGCGCCGTCACGGAGATATCGTCGTAGACAATATGCTGACCTATAAGGACGTAATTCTCAACACGGCTAGCTACACCCTTTCTTATAAGGACAAAAGCGTAAAGCTTTCCAAAAAAGAATACGCGCTCATGCGGATTTTTATGGAAAACCCCGCGGCGGTAGCCGAAAAAGACAACCTTATTGCCAAGGCGTGGGGACTCGACCCCGCATTTGAATCCAATTCTCTCGAAGCGTTTATGTCGTTTCTCCGTAAAAAACTGGAGTTTTTGGGGTCGCCGTTCGGCATAAACTCCGTACGCGGCGTCGGTTATCAGCTGGGATAAGGAGATATTTTGAACGTTTACACAAAACTCCGGCGAAGATTTGTCCTGACCTGCGTGATAATCGTCGCGCTGACGCTTGCCGTCGTTTTCGGCAGTGTGTTCGGCGTAACCCGCGCCAGCGCAGACGCTCTGGTTTCCAATCATCTCCAAAACGAATTGAGGAGGGTTTCAGACCCGCTCCCGACGCCGCCGGACAACGATACCGCCGATGCGGAAAGCCCCTCCGTTCTCATAATAAAAACAGGAAAATCGGGGGAAATCTTCCCCTCTCACGACTCAGGCTTTTCGGAACGGGAGCTGGCGGAGCTGGTAAGTGCGGCGCAGCGTTCCAAGAAAAATACGTTTGAATACGGCGGGCGACACTACCGTTATGCCGCGGCGGAAACCGAATTCGGAGTAAATTACGCGATTTTCGATTACACTACTCAGAAAACTACAATCTACGCTCTCCTCCTTACTCTCGCGATACTTTACGCACTCTGCCTCCTTTTCGCGGCGGGCTGCAGCTGGCTTTTGTCGGTAAAGTTCGTCGCTCCCGTAAAAGAGGCAATGGACAAGCAGAAGGAATTGATTGCCAACGCCTCGCACGAGCTGAAAACTCCGCTGACCATACTTTCGACAAATCTCGACATCGTTACCAACAACCCCGAAAAAACCGTGGCGGAAAACGAAAAGTGGCTGTCGGTCAGCAACGCGCAGATTTCCAAAATGAACGAGCTCATTCTCGAAATGCTCGAGCTGTCGAGGCTGGACGCAAAGGAAGGCGGGATTTCCGAAACCTCCGACCTCTCGTCGATTGTCGAAGGTGCGGTGCTTTCCTTTGAAGCCAGCTGTTACGATAAAAATATCGCGCTTACGCAGGAAATAACGCCCGATTTATACACAGTCGGCGCGCGTATGCAGCTCGAGAAAGCCGTTTCGACAATTATAGACAACGCCGTCAAATACACTCCTTACGGCGGAAAAATAACGGCGACTCTTATCAAGAAATCCCACAATGCGGAATTTACCGTGAGAAACACCGGCGACGGTATAGCCCCCGAAAACATCGACCGCATATTCGACCGCTTTTATAAAGCCGATACCGCCAGAACGGAAAGCTCGGACAAGAGCTTCGGTCTCGGGCTTGCAATCGCCAAATCCGTCGTCGAACACTCAGGCGGCGACATAATATGCCGGAGCGTCATCGGGGAATATACGGAGTTTGTGGTAACGCTTCCCATTAAACGAAATTTGTGAGCTATGCTCAAAATTTCGGGTAAACCAATCGCGTTGCGATTGGCGAAATCAAACCGCTTTTGCGGTTTGGGTAAATCACGGCTACGCCGTGGTGAAATCACTCGCCTACGGCGAGCGGTTGCGGATACTATATTAAA
>CAYXBO010000021.1:0-12580 GCA_964463195.1 uncultured Christensenellaceae bacterium
TTCTCTCGAGACGCGTGGTGGCGGTCAAGAACCGGCCCGAAGGCACGGTTTATTCCCAGATTGACTTCTCGGCGCTCGAAAGAACCACCGTCGTGTTCGACAACGGCGAGGAAATGATAACCGACCTCGTCTGGTCGGGCACGGAGGATATCGGCTACACCGTGCAGGGCGGCGTGTCCTACGTGTACGCCACGGTGTTTGCGGGTCAGGAGGGGCTCGAGCATACCTTCAGAGTTCCCGTCAGAATAAGACAGGCTGTTCTTGAAGCCGTTTACTATCCGGACGGCTCCGAGATTACCCGCATGTCCGTCGACCCGTACGTCGGATTTACTGAGCTGCCCGAAAGGGTTCTCGCTAAGTTCTACGGCTCGGATACTCTCTACGAAATCAACGCCGAATGGACTGTCGCGCATATCGTGAGAAACATGACCGTTGAGGGCGGCGAGTTTACTGCGGAAAATCAGAACGCCGCGGAGCTCATGATTTATCTCCTTTCCGCCGACGGCTCGAGGTACGCCCAGCAGACCGTAACCGTTGACGTTACGGTGGAAGACAGAAGCATCGTCACGGAGGGCTCCGAAATCAAGGTCGAGTTCACGAGAAAAGACGGCTCCAAGGTCGACCTCAACGCAGGACGCGAAGAAGCCGGCACTACGGCTCCCGTGTACGACGGCGAAACCAATACCGTAACGTTCTCCATGACGGTCAATCCGTATAATCCCGCGACGGGCAGGAAGTACAGCGAGGACAGAAGCTCCGACGCGTTCTACTACTTCGACGGCGTGACCTTTACTCTCGGAGGCGGCGTTAAGATGAGCTTTGACGCAGACGGTATCGATTACAGAATTTACGACAACGATACCAAGCTTGCGACGGTTACCCATAACCTCTACACCGGAAGAAACGTCGTCGTGGAAATGAGAATGAACACCAATGCCGTTTACGACGCTGACGGCAATCAGGTCCTTGCAAGAAACGCCGAGATTACCGTGATAATCAACGTCAGAATTCTCAATATGAGCTACGTACACGGCGGCGGCTTCAGCACGGAATACACCGTGGATATGTACGGAGAGTGGTTCGGCAACTCGCTGAGAGAAAGCTACGACGCCTATATCGGCTACGTCGATTTGATAAAGAACGTCCTTAAGGATAACGTCGGACAGACCGTTTACGTCGAGGAAGGAAACGAGTACAGCTTCGTTCCCGGACTTATCAGCTTTGAAACGGCAAACGCCAATCCCAACTTCGTAGGAGGCACAGGCACCGTTTACGCTAAGCTCGGAAGCGAAACCGAAATCGAAATGGGCGGCGAGCAGAGAATTGCCATTAAGCTCAACTACCTGAGAAGGGTGCTGACCGGAGTGTTCGACGCGAGCTCTGTAAGGGAAGGCGGCTATTCGACCAACGTTCCTAACTACTACGCCAACCTGTCGCTTACGGACAACCGCACCGCCTTAAACATCAATGAGGCAAGCGTCAACAAGATAACCAACGGCGGAGCGTACGGAGACGAGGCGTTCTTAATCGACCCGTTCTCCACCTACGATAAGGAAACCTTCTTCCCGAGCAATACGGTTAAGGTGATATTCGACGACGGTTCCTCTGACGGACTTGTCTACGACGCCTCCTCCGCGCCCGTGGATATTTTCTGGGATACCGGCAGAATGTTCGTAGACTACTACGGCGGCGTGTTCTCCGTCAAGGCGTCCGTCGGGGAGAACGAGGCTACGCAGAGCGTTTCCTACCGACTCTACGTGCTGTCGAGAAAGGTCAGGTCCAACCACACCGAAAATCCGTTCGGCGGACTTGTGAAGAGCTCCTTTAACGGCATACACCCCTATAAGTACATGTATTCCGGCAACGTCGAGCAGGCGCTTTCCGCAGATATCTTCAACACCGGAGCCTTTGAAATCAAGTTTGAAGAGGGCGCGCCCATCCGTTACAACCTCGGAGCTACGGCGTCCAGTGGTCAGATTGTCGGCAATTCGCCCCTCTTCACCAACCTCACGAGCCACCTCGGCGCAGACGAGGCGGATACCGTTATGAACTTCACCTTAGACGCAGGTCAGGGCCTGAACTCCGACGGTCGCGACGTAAGGTTCTATATAACCATTCCGGGCTTCGGTATGGGAATAACCAGCAAACAGACCGTTTCCCTGTACGTTAAGAGCATTCCCGAAAAGATTTACGACGCGCGTGCGCTCGAAAACGGCAGCGCGGTGACCTTTGCCACCTACTGGCAGGAGGCGATTTCCGCGGGAGCCATGACGACTGTCGGCGGCAGTCAGTACGCATTCCATATCTCTAACCCCTACTACTTCATCATGCAGGGCGGCATTAAGATGCCCGACAGAGTGAGAATCTACGTCAACGAAACCGGCACCGCAGCGGGCGGCACCGGCGAATACTACGACATCAACACCTGGTGGAACAACAGTAACGGCAACGTAGTACGCGTCAACTACTACGACCAGGAGGTCGGCTTAAGCTTCAACGTTGACCTCGACAACCAGCTCTTCAACAAGCTCACCGTGTCGGTTACGCCGAGAATACTTGCAAGCGACGTTATATTCAGCCAGACCGGCACGTCCGACCACTTCTACGGCGAGGACGAAGTAATTCTGCTTCCGACCTCACCCATAGTCTCCGGCTTCACCGTCAACGGCGTGAAGGACGGCTTCGCAACCGACGATTACTCCTATTCGGTAAGCTTCGGCAACGACCTCACCGTCACCTTTAACGACATAAACGGCGGCGGAACCAATAGAAACGACATCAACAAGTGGGACTTCAGCAGCGTAAAATGGAACTTCCCCATCGGCGAATGGACGGCGCAGACTGCGACCCTCACCCTCGGCGGACGCGGCGGTCAGCAGATTAAGTGGCGCTTTAAGACCGTTGACAAAACATGGGTCAACAGCTCCATATCCACCGTTCAGGTGTTCGCGGAGGGTACCGCGCTCGACTTCTCCGCTATCGGCGGCAGCGGCTCGCAGCTCCCGACCACCGTCAAACAATACTTCGACGTGAATTACCTCTATAACGGAACCGAAGGTTATACCTCGATTGCGGTTCCCGTAACCTACGGCGAGCTCCTGAATTCTCAGATGCAGACCTCCGAATACTTCAGCGATACGTCGAGACCGCAGTTCACGTTCGACAGGGCTACCGGAACGCTTTCGCCCACCTCCACTTCCGCAACGCCTGTCAGACAGTGGCAGTCGGATTCCAATATCGGCGCGGCGGCTATCCGCTGGTCGGCAACGACGAAACGCGCGTATCCCTCGCCGAAGAAGGATATCGGCGGCTACGTTTACGTGGCGTATGCGTCGAGAAACGGCGGCTCCACTACGCAGAACACCTATATAGTCAACCCGACGAGAGAGGCGTTCTCCTACGAGAGTATGGCTCCGTCCCTGGTCGACTGGAGATACAGAGCCGGAATGTCCGCTCTTAACGGCTCCGACGACGAAGGAAATAAGAGCTATTCCGGACTCGACTTCTACTCAGACGCGTCTCAGGGCAACCGCATAACGGAGGCTCCGATAATAAGCGTCAACGCCAACGCCATGTTCGACACGGTCAACCTGCCGCTCTACGAGGTGCAGGTAGGCAACGAAAAGTACGTCAACTTCGTTGACTGGAACCATGCGGACGTCTGGTATTCCACGAGAACCACCGCAAACGACGCTTCCTTCCACGTGAACAGAGATGCGGACGGCAACTGCGTCTTCGAGGGTGCGGTGAAGCTGAACAAGGGTATATTCGACATAAACACCTCCTCCAGACTTGCGCAGGGCGGCGGCACGGGCTACGGAACCTATTACGTCGTGGCGAAAGTGCCCGGCGTTACGGGCAGAGCCGGCGAGGTAGTGATAGCAATCGAAACGGTCGGCTAGTAGGTAAACGTATGGGGTTGTGTAAAATTCCGGCAAGCAGAGAATTCAATATTCAAACTCGCCGTGGACATGTCACGGTGCGGAGCAATTTTCGCTAGGGAAACGCGTGCAAGTACAAGACAAATGAGTCGCAGGCGTAGCAGCGCTACGTCAAGCGAGTTTAACGCGGTAATTGCGCGCGTGTTGCCGGAGAAAATCGAGTTCGGATATTGAATGAACTGCTTAACAATAAAAAACACTTGTAAAAACACAATATTTAAGGTATAATTCTATCTATATGTATTCGTAATATCGGGAGACGGTAATGAAGAAAAAACTGCTCGTATTTATAATAGCAATAGTCGCGGCGATAGCCGTTCTTTCGGGCTGTACCGAAACGTTTAAGCAGAAGGCAATCGAAGGCAACTATGACAACCTCAAAGTGGAATCCAACGGCGGGCTCGCAGTTAAAGCCGGAAGCTACGTGTTTTATCTCAACGGCTATGCGGGACAGGATGCGGAAAACGTGTTCGGCTCCGCTTTAAAGGGCGCGGTTATGCGCGCAACCATTGACCAGAACGGCAATATCGACCCCAAAACCGCGGTCGTAGTCGTTCCGAAAAACGTCTACAACACCGTTAAAACCTCCGGACTTTTCGTGGTTGACGGTTGGCTTTATTACACCTGCCCCAGCACCAAAAAAGACAGCTCGGGCAAGTATCAGACCGGAAATATGGTTCTGCTCAGAACGAAGGTTGACGGGACTGGTACCGAAGAAATCAAAACCTTTTCCGCCTACACTCCTACCTTCAAAATAGGTAAAACCGCAGTCATGTACTACGACAGCTCCGCTTACGAGCTGCACAGCATCAATCTTTCCGATAAAAAGGACACCACGGTTGCGGAACAGGTCAGAGGCTTCGTCTTCTCCGACAACGACCCTGACAACGCCTTCAACGAATGGGCTTTCTACACGAAATCCCCCGAGGATGTAGACGCAAGCCATAACGTTGTCTATAAAGTCAAACTCGACGGAACGGGTGCCGAAAAGCTCATTGACGGAAAGGACGACTATACCGACGCGGTGAAGCAGGAGCAGATAAAGGGTTCCGCCGCAGAAAAAGGCTTCAGCCTCACTCTCAACAGCGTTTACCTCAAAGCGGACGGCGTCCGTTTGGTGTATTCCAAGACGGACAGCGGTCAGCAGACCTTATCCCAGGGACTTTATATGGCGGAGCTTTCGGAGGGGCTCGTTTTCAGCGAAACCAAAGAAAGCAAGCTTTCTTCTAACGGCAAATACAGCGACGCCTATACTTCGCTTTACTTTATAGATAACGACAATATTCTTGCGACGGAGTCTTCTTCCGTGCAGTGGATTAAAAGGGAAGAGGGCGGAAACGTCTGGTCTCCCGTCCAGCGTGCCGATAAGGAACAATGCATAAGCGTCGCGGCGACGGTTCTCAAATACGAGGTTTCGGGCGACACCGGAGTGCTTTATTTCTTCAACGGAACCAAGCTTCAGAGATACGAAATTATCAAATACGTAGACGGTAAACCCGCAACGTACGCCGACACCAATGCGGTTGACGTAATCGACAGCGTTTCCGCAACTACGAGCTGGCTCGCCGCGGAGCTTATCGGCGACAACCTCATTTACTGGGACAGCAACGTTTCCAATTATACCTACGTTATCGACCTCGGCGATATCACGATGAGCGACAAAGTCAATAAGTACGACCAGGAAACCGTCGTGAAAACCCTTATCTCCAAGGTGACCGAAGAAGACAAAGCCGCGCTTTTGTCGTAATTGTGTGTGTTGTGTACTTTTTCGGTGGCGAAAAAGTACCAAAAAGCCAACTAACGCCGCAAACTCGCGATACTCGCTCAAGTTTGCGGCTTTTGTCTTTGTTTGGTAACTTGTTCTTCCTCACCGTCATTGCGCGGAGCGTAGCGACAAAGCAATCCGGAACTTGTTACTGTTTGAAACGCCGTATTGACACTTTTCCAGTAGTATGTAATAATAAAAATATGACGGAATGGGGTATTATGCGGGCTAATAAAAAGATATTTTTGTCTGTTATTTGTTTATTAACGTTTCTGATATGTGCTCTTAGCGGTTGCGCTACTAAAAAATATAATGCGGTGCTGTACGACCAAGCTATCGAGTTTAACTGGTTTACGGAAGAGTATCTTGCAGACAATATCGTAGTATTATCACCGCTTCCTGCCAATCATCCGGAGGCAGGGCTTTATCCTACGAAAAGATTTAACGTAATCACAAGTCAGGAAGAGTTTAACGGGGCGTTTGAATATTTCCCGAACGAGGTGAATTTTGAAAAGGAAGTTTTAATTGTATATTTCTTTTGCAAAATCAACCCGATTTATGCGGACGGCAGAAAGCAAATGGAATACTATATAAAAGATATAAACTTAACCGATAAAAATTTGGAGATAACTCTGGGACACAGAAATAAAAAATTGCATATACCGGGGGTTGCCGATTCCGGCTCACCGTCCCGCCAATGTTTAATAGTAAGAATGGATAGACAGGAGTTTGAAACGGTAAACATCGAAAGGGAATAAAAGAATAAGCGAGAAAAAAGCCGCTCGGAAGAGCGGCTTTTCGTTGTTTTTATAAAGTTTTCGGATATTAAAAGAGGTCGTCGTCCTCTTCGTTATCTTCCTCGTCTTCGTCAAGGGAGGGGTCGTCAAGGTCGATTTCCTCGAAGTCGTCGTCCTCGCTCCGGACTTCTTCTTCCTCCTCTTCCTCTTCTTCCTCTTCGCTGTCGTCCCAGCCTTCCTGTTCGGCGAGCTCGTCGAGAGAAAGCTCCTCTTCGTCGTCGAGAACGGGTTCTTCTATGCCGAGGTCCTCCACAAGCTCCGTTTCTTCATCGGTCATTTCGTCGTCCCATTCGCCGGAGTCAAGCTTTTGCGCGTGGGCAAGCTCCTGTAAGCACGCTTCGCAATACTTTTCGCCCTCGGCAACGTAGTTTACTCTGCATTTGGGGCAGAGCTCCTCGATATAGTCGTCGTCATCTTCGTCTTCCTCGACGTATTTTACGAGACCTTTCATTTCCTGTTTGCAGATTTCGCAATAATCTTCTTCTTCCAAGATATAATTTACGTCACATCTCGGACACTTTTTGTATTTCATAAATACCCTCCTACAATAGACTATTCCGCCGCGAGCGAAATGGTACTTATTATATCAGAACTGCAACCGCAGTGGCTATATTATATTTACAACCACGCGGTTTGTAAACTGTTTTTTTCAAATATTTATCCGTTTTAGGTGATAAAAATTTGCACAATCCGAAAAGAACGCAGATTTCCCGACAAAAATCAACATTTTGTACTTTTTTGTTTCGCGACAAAAAAGTACCAAAAAAGCGCTCCGCCCCCTCTTTTGCGATGCAGGGGGCGTCCCCCGGCAACGCTCTTGAGGATATTTGGGAGTCCGCGCAAACTTGCGAACATGCGCGGACGGGTAATAAGGATATTTCTATTTAAACGCGGGGAGCCTCTCTCCCCGCACCCCTTACTCATAATTACCCCTTATCATTTGAAGTAATAGGTAAGAGTGAAAAGTGAAGAAGTATCAGCTCCGTCATTGCGCGGAGCGTAGCGACAAAGCAATCCAGAATTTAAATAAAATATCCACAATCGCACGCTTGCGTGCGATTTCACCAAGCCGCAAGGCTTGATTTACCCACGGCGGAACGCCGTGATTTACCCAATTGCAACGCGATTGATTTACATTGCCCTTTTGGCGAAACAATAAGGAAAAATTAGTAATTGATTTTTTATACGATATGTAGTAATATGATAGAGTAGCATAATTATGCGCGTATATGCGCGCGCACGGGAGGCAGTCGGTTATGACTATTGCAAAGAGAATAACATTGGCGGTGCTTGCAGCGCTTGCGGTTGTAGTTCTCGCTTTTGCGGCGGTTTTTTCCGCAAGCCTTTCCGCTCCCGCCAATGCTGCCGCCGAGACGGAAGTTACCGAAGCAATAATTGCCGAAAAAAATCTTCCGTTAAAATTCAGCGTAAAAGTAGAAAACGGTATAGTCAGCGGCGAGCCCGGCGGAAGCTACGCTACCGTTGCGAGAACCGATTACGTCGATTTTGAAATCGTTCCCGAGGATATTCACAATGCGGGGAACGTCAAATACGATTACCTCGTGAGCGACAGCTCGGAGCCGGAGGGGGCATGGTCGGAGATTGTCGACCCCGACCGCCGTTTTCAGTACACCAATCCGAATATCGGGTATTCCTGCCACAAATTCATTCATTTCAGAAGCCGCGTCGATTTATCCGAGGGCAATACGGTCGTGACTTACGTTTACACCAGCCAAAGATACGTCGATTTGCGCTTCCTCGCAAAACCCGAAGACTTTGAAATAACCGGCGTTACCGCTACCACTGCGAGCGGCATTTACGATATTTCGTCCGCCGCGGTGTTTACCGCCTCGGATATAAGATTTTCGGTGTCCTTTGACATTTCCAACGACGCAACCGACAACGTTCTGTTCAACTATTGCTTCATCGGCGACGACGGCGAGCGCGAATGGAAAAACGTCGTAGGCGGTTCCGTTGAGAAGGTGGACGGAAATTACAGCTTCGATTTTGAAATTTCCCCCGATTTCTTCGGAGCGGACGAGGTTAAAGCCGTAGCATCGAGGATAGCCTTCAGAGCTACGACCGTGACCGGCGAAGAGCTCGGCTCAACCTACGGTGAAAGCGAAGAGATATGGGTGCGTTACGACGCGGAGGAACCGAGGTTCGCCATAGAATCCGACGGCGTTCCGAGCGGAAACTACAATAAACGCGCCGTGACATATTACCTTACTCCCGACGACGATTGTCTGTCCGACGTTGTGTATTATTATTCGCTTGACGGCGACCCCGACAACCGCGTAAGAATTGAAGCCGGTTCAAAGGGCGATTACAGCGTTGAAGTCAGCGAAACCTCGTTAAATCTCACTTTTTACGCCATATCCGCGGCGGGCGCTACCTATACGGTTGAGAGCCGTGTGCTTATCGACCCCGTTACTCCGAATATCGGAGTTTCGGCAACCGACAGGGAGAACCGCGAAATAATTAACGGCGGCAGCGCGAGAGACTTTATTACCTTTACCGTCGTAAACAACGCGGCTAACACCTCGACCGTCAGATACCTTTACAGCACGGACGGCGTGGAATACCGCCCATTGGAAAGAGACCCGGTCAACGGCGTCTATACGTATTACGTTACGGTGATTTCCAGCGCGGCTAACTCCTTCTTCGAGGGGACCTATTACTTCAGACTCGAGAGTGCGGCGGGGCTTTCCTCCGAGGTCGTCGTTTTCGACTTTACCGTCGAGAGCAACGTTTTTGATTTCAGAATGAAGGAGCTCGATTTCACCACGGACGGCGCCGGTTGGGTGTCCTCTGCGGATGACGACGGACTTCGCCATTCCCGTATCTTTAAGAACGGTTACGGACAGATACAGATTTCTGTATAGCGTCAGCAACCGTCCGGGAGAGTTCTTCCCGATTGAGGTTTCGGAAAACGGAACGGTTGCGCCTTCGGGCTCAGGTCAGACGGTTACCCTCAAAAACTTCGACGGCTTCGTAAGAGACAGCTTCAAGGACGTGAGAATTAGCTTTTACGCCGAAAACCTTGCGGGCGTCCGCAGCGAGCCGATACCTTACAATAACGACGTCAGCCTTGACAGCCACCGCGCGGCGTACACGCTCGCCGGAAACATCGAGGGCGGCGCGGCAATCTCCGAGGGAGATTGGGTGAACGGTCACGTAGAAATAAAAATTACGCCGAATTGCGGCGACGGCTCCAACGTTTCGGGCTTCTCCGTGTTCGTTCTTGCGGGCGACGCGAGAGAAGAGCTCCTGCCTCTTACGGACGGAACTTACCTTCTTCCGAGGACGATGAGCGGCACGACGCGCTTTATGTTCGTCACGGGCGTGGGTGTGGAAACCGTCGTAGATTATCAGGTCAATATAGATTCTTCGGATATCCGTTTCAGAGACGGTATTTACGCCGACGTTATGACGGGCGGAAAAACCGTTACCGTCGAGCAGTTTGAGAAAATGACCGTCGCAGACGACGTGTCGGTCACCTTCTATTCCAACAGAGAGCAGCAGGGACATTTCTCCGTCTACTATAAAGTCGGCGTCAACGGGCTCTGGGCGGTGGAAGACGGAGATACCGCTCATCTCGATTTGTCCGAATTGCAGGGCAAAGGTACGGTTACCTATTACTTCAAGCTGGTTTCCAAGGCGGTCGACAGCGGCGGAGTCCGCAAGGAAACCAACGAAAGCACCATAAATCTCAACTACAACCGCGTGGTTGCCGATATTACCGTAACGGCTCAGAGAGACACCAGTCAGGCGTGGGACACCAACCAGCTGGAAATTTATATCGCAAATAAAGCGGAGGCGAGAGCCAACAGCGGCGAGTTCATCTATCAGGTATCCAAAAACGGCGTAGGCAATTGGACGAATATCGACGTTTCCACCTTGAAATTCGACGAATCCTTAGGCTACGCGCGTTATTCTTACGTAATCAACACCAACTTTAACGGCACGCTTTATTTCAGAGCCTTGAACTCCGCAGGATATGCGGGGACGGGCGACGGCGGTTACGCACGTATTCAGATAATGGTTGACGCGACGGCTCCTGCGGTTGCCCGCGCAATCAGGCTTTCCACCAACGAGCTCGGAGAGGAAATGGGCAGAATCGTCACGAGCGGCGGCGGACATCAGGTGTACGCTTCCGGAACCGTCACCTTCGTTGCTCCTCCCGAGGCGGAGAGCACGCAGTTTATGCCCACGCTGTTCTTCCTTGCAAAAGGGCAGAACGCTCCCGAAAACCGCCCCGAAACGAGATTTGTCAACGGAGAGCTCGGCGTGGTTGCCTTAAACGGTTGGCAGAACCTCGTAGACGCAGTGCCCGTCACCCCCGGAAACACTCTCGAAAACACCACGCTGTGGCTCTTTGCGACCAACGGCGCAAAGGATTCCGGCGCAATAAGAATTCAGTTGATTACGGACAGAACCGCCCCGACTTTCAGGGTGACTTATCCCGCGTCAGCCGGCGCAACCTCCGGAGACGGCGCGGCGTTTACCTATAACTGGGCGACCTCGAACACCGTCGAGCTGTTCGCGTCCTCCACGACCGAAGTGTTCTATCAGTATTCCACCGACGGCGTGAACTGGATTGACATGAACCCCTCGACCGACGTCAACGGCAACGTTATCCCGAGACCCGCGGGCGCGCTTTTCCGCTATACCTTCTCTGAGTCGGTTAAGGCGAGCGTGGAATTCAGAGTAGTAAATATGGCGGGGGCTTCGGCAAAGCATCCCGTTAAGGCAAACCTCCGTGTGGACAAGGACGCTCCGACCTTTAACCTTCGCGCGACCACCAACGGCGCGGAATACGTTGAGGGCGAGTGGACGGACAATTTCATTTCCTTCACCATAGAGCCGATTAGCATGAGCGCCAACCCGAGCGGCGTGGAATATTCCTACGTTTTCATTTCCGAGCAGGGGACGGGCAACGGCGAGCGCCACAGACTCAACACCACCACGTTCACCAGCAACAACATCATAGGACTTATTTCCCAGGGCGGAGTGAGAAGCGGCAGCGGAATTTTGCAGGTTTACGCGACCTCTAAGGCAAGCGCCTCCTTCGGCGACGGCGAATCCATGACCGACGTCCGCACCATGCAGATAAGAATAGACGCTTTAACTCCCGATTTCGATATCGTGGCGTTCTACGACCGTCAGTCCGAGCGCGTCAGCGTGGAATCCGGCGGCTGGGTCAGCGCCTCGACGGTGTTTCTGGAAATCGGAAACCTCGGCAGCGCGGTAATAGACGGGCAGAGATATCAGAACGTCAGCGACGTAACGCTAACCTATCAGACGGTTATCGGCGAGAGACTCGGCGAAACGCGGATTTTCGCTCCCGGCACGCAGCTTGCCTTCACCGAAGAAACCACGCTTCTGTTCGTTGCCGAATCCATGAGCGGCAAGCGTGTGGAAAAGTATTTCGCAATAAAAATCGACACCACGGCTCCGGAGTTCGTCTCCCACCTCAACAACGGTCAGATTTATTACGTCGACCAGAGAGTTACCTGGCTGAACGACGACGACACCACGGCGTCCTCGACCCTTAACGGTATCTATTTTGAAAACGGCGGAGTGGTTTCTACGGAAAATATCAACCTTTATAAATACACCGCTTCCAATTCCACGAGCGACCCCGAATACGGCCGTTGCGAATTGGTAGTGACGGACTACGCCGGCAACACCTCGACGCTCATATTCTATATGCGTCCCTTCCAGCTGTCGGAGCAGAATATAACGCTTTCGGAAGAGGACAGGAACACTCTGCAGGCGTTTAAGGAAGCCATTAAGATTGCGGGCGAAAATTACGTTGCGACCAACGGGAACGTAATTCACGGACCGGCGCTCACCCCCATAAGAACCAGTTACTTCAACAACCTCGCCAACACTCTTACCAAACGGTTGGACGTTCTGGTCAGCGAAATCAACGCTTACAGAAACTATCTCGTCAGCGTCGCGGGTATGCAGAGCACCGATTTTACCTTGCAGAGACATTACTATACCGTCAGGGAAAGAATGGCGGAGTTCGAGGACTACGATTATTGGAAGAAGAGCGCCGTTCTCCGCGG
>CAYXBO010000022.1:0-12489 GCA_964463195.1 uncultured Christensenellaceae bacterium
CGTAGCCCCTACGGGGCGGGAGTCCGCGCAAACTTGCGAACATGCGCGGACGGATTATACGGATATCTTTATTATACGCGGGGAACCTCTTTCCCCGCACCCCTTACTCATAATTACCCCTTATCGGGGTTAGTGAAGAGTGAAGAGTGAAAAGTTAAAAGGTGAAACAGCAACCAACAAAGACAAAAGCCACGAACGGAAGCGATATATTCGCGTGTTCGTGGCTTTAACTTCGTCTTTTTTGATTCTTTTTTCTTCGCAGAAAAAAGAATGATTACTTTCTCAAATCGTCGCCGGTCAGCAAAAGTTTGGCAGAACGGTTTTTATCGAAGAGGCGGGAAGAAGCGCGTTCCTGATAGCGAGCCTTAATCATATCTTCGGAAAGATTAGTGGTTATTATCGTGGCTTTCTTTTCGCGTTCCGAGATTGTCATGTAAAGATATTCGGCGGTTACGTTTTTGTAGAACTCTTCCGTTCCGAGGTCGTCTATCACTAATAAATCGCAATTGAATACGCAATCTAAAAGTCCCTGTTTTTCCGAAAGGGGGGCGAGCATGGCTTTTAAGAAAAGCTCGTTCAGGCGGTAGGCTTTTATAAAGGTTACGTTCAGACCTTTGTCGATAAAGGCGTTGGCGGCGATTGCCGCGAGGTGGGTTTTGCCGACCCCCGTTGCGCCGTAGAGTGTGACGAAGCTGCGGCTTATGTTGGGGTAGGCGGCAGTCCATTTCCCGAGCCATTCCGCGGCGGTTGCCGCGCGGGCTTTCGCCTCTCCCGTATACTTGGAAATATCGAAGTCCGCAAAGTCGGACGACGTGTGCGGCAGGTCTCCGCGCTCGGCGTTGAGCTCTTTGAGTATGGTATTTAAGCAAGCGCAACGCTTGCCGTCCGGAGTGTAACCCGTATCTCCGCAGGACTTGCATTCCGCGTTTTCCTCGAGCTCCGCGGGAGAGACGTTTATGCTTTTAATATATTCGTTAAATGCCGTTTGGGCTACCGAAAAAGCCTTCTCGGCTTCCTCGACTTTGGCATTAAAGGCTTTGGCTTTTGCTAAAGCGAAGCGCGCGGAGTTGAGCGCGTTAAAGTGCCTGAGAAATTCTCCGTCACGTTTCAGGTCGTTTAAGAGGGTCTCGCGGCGGAGGGTTTCGGTGCGCCGTTTGTCGGCGAGAACAGACATGGCTTCCTGTTCAAACATGTTACACCTCCGTATTGATATCGAACACCGGCGGCAGGTCGTCGCCGATAGTTTCGCGGGTCAGCATGGGCTGTTGCTTCTTTGCGGTCTTTTCGCCCTTCAGTACGTTCCGGAATATATCGCGCGCTTCCGCCTCCGTTACCGTCGGATTGTTTTTTACGGCGAGCATCATATTGTTGATTTTGGACATTGCGAAGTTCATACCCCTGACCATCGAAGCAGCCAGGCGGATGATATTCGTCGGTATTCCCCAGGCGCCCGCCCAAAGAGTATACTGTTCGCGGTCGGACTGAACGACCTTCCTCTGAAGCCCCGCGAGCTCGAAAACCTCTTTGACGTCGGCGTCGAGCGTGAGGCGGTTCCTCACGTAATCCGAAAGGGCTTCGTCCGTAATTACGCCTTGCTTGAAGAGGCGGTTTATCTGGTCGTTGACGCCGTCCAGACTTTTAATTTCCGAAAGGAAGCAGAGCTTTGCGATAAGAAGCAGGCCTTCGTGGGAATATCCTAAGGAAATCCACGGTTTTACGTAGGTTTCCACGACGACGTCCAGTGAGGCGTAGAAGGCGCCTATCCCCTTGACTACGCCTTCGGCGGTATCGAACATTTTCTGTCTTTCCGTCCAGTATTCGGCGATTTCCTGTGCCGAGAAGGCTTTTCCGTCCCGAAGCTCCGTCATGAGCTTGTCGAGTCGCGCCATGCCGCCGCGTTTTTTAAGAAGCCGCGCCGCGGTAAGAATTGCCGACAAATCGTATCCCCAGCCGCTCCATTTTACGAAAAACTCGCGGGAGTTTAAGTCGCCTGCGGATTTTACGCCGAGGGTATTCAGAATCTGGCGGATGCTGTCGCCGTTGGATTCCAGTTCTTCGATATGGTCGCTCACGCTTTCTTCGGTTAAAAATCCCGATTTAATCCAGTCGTTCGCTACGGCGAGAATATACGGCGCTCCCACGTTTTTGTCCTTAACGTTCTTGCAATACTGCATTATCATTAAAAGGGCGTTGGGCTCAAGTCCGCTGAAGTGCATGAGCTCTTCGTAGGCGTAGAGCTCGTTGGGGGACATTACGCGGTCGGGGAAAAGGCGCACCGCGTCCTCGACGAAAAAGGCGTATTTGGTTACGTCGAATTTCTTTGCGCGCGGCAAAGGATTTTTGACCGGCATAAAGGACAGTCTGACGGGCGCGTCGGAGGACACGGCGATGAGACCTTCGTTTTCCCAGTAGGTAAAGGCTTCTCTTACCCGTTCTTCGGTGAGCTTTAAGGAAACCGCAAGGTTTTCCACCGTCGCCGCTTCGGAATTTCCGGAAGAAACGAGGTAAAGTCCGTACATGTAAACCTTTGCGTCCGTCGCGTCCGCAGCAGGAAGATAGGAGGAAAAGAAAACGTTATCCACGCTGGTGTATCCGCCTTTTACGAAGTCCGGATGTAACGTTAAGTTCGTCATGTCGCCTCACCTCCTATAAATATAAATAATAATATATGCTTTTGGTATTGCAAAAGCCGCCGTTTTGTTTTATAATGGGATATAATCATAGCATACCGCAAACGGAATTGCCAGTGAAATTGCAAAATTTTTCGGTTTTTTCCCGAGGTGGCTATATTAACTCCCCGGAGGTAGATATGAAATTCCTTACACTTGTTTGCAGCGGATTCGGCAAAGAGGATGCCGGTTTTGAGTTTGCAGACGTAACTCAGGGACTTACCGTTGCTTCCGGCAGCTTGAGCGGAAGCTTCCGCGAGGTTCTGTCGGCGGTGCTTTTCGGAAAAAAGCAAGAGGATATTGAAGAGACGGAAATTCCGGGGGTTATAGAGCTCAAGTTCTCCGACGATGACGACGAGTATTCTTTGGCGCGCGTTTACGCCGATAAAAAAGAAATGGTTCATTTTACCAAAAACGGCGAAGAGGTGGAAATTGAGGACGTTCACGAAACCGTAGGCGACATTCTCGGAAGAAACAGAGATTACCTCATGAGCTTAGGCTTCGTTACCGAGGAGCTGTCCGTTGAGTTCGGCAAAAACGGAGTGGGGAATTACGTCGGTTTAATTGGCGACGCAGAGGAGAAGCTGTCGGCGTGTATCGAGAAAAACGAAGAGGAAAAAACCGCAGTCGAGGCGCGCATTGCCAACCTCGGAGAGCTTCAGGAAGGCGAACAGGGAGTCAGTAAGAGCCATTACGCGGAAATCGACGCGAGAATAAGAGAGGTCGAGAGGCTGAGCGAAGAGCTCATAGAGCAGGGCGGCAGAATTAAAACCCTCAAAGCCAAGCAGGACAGCCTCGACGAAAAGATAGCGAGACTTTACGACCTCGACGCAATGGCGGTGGACATAAGGCGTCTTTTCGATTTCGTAAACAGATGCAGAAAAGCCGAGCAAATAATAAGGGACGAAGAGGAGCTGGAAAAACAGTTTGAAAACCGTCCGACCGTCGAGGATAAGAGCGAGGAATTGCAGGCGGCGGAAAGGAAGCGCGACACCCTGAAATCCGAAGTGGAAAGCGGTCGCGAGAACGAGAAAAAAGCCGAAAGCGAGGTTCTTTATTATGCCGACAGGCTGACAGAGCTTAGAGATTCCATGCTTGATTTCGTCGAAGAAGTCAATCAGAGCGGCATCGCCGCAATAGGCGAGGACGCGAAGGAGTATTCCAAAGAGGCAAACGGCGAGGCTGCCGAGGATAACAAACAAAAACGCCCGAAGAGCGCTGACGAGGAAAGAAAGACGACCGATTACGCGGCGCGCTTGAAAGACGTCGAGGAGGAGCGCACGGCGCTGCTTCTCTTAATCGAGAACCTCGAAGAGAAGAGAAGACAGCTCACTTACCCTGCGGCGTACAGAAAAGCCGTTATCGATTCTGCGAGAATCGAAGGCAGAATGGAGAAGCAGAACGTCGTAATAAGCGAGAGCAAGAAGAGAATTTCCGAGCTTGAGGCGGACGTTTCCAAGAAAAAAGCGGAGCTTGAAAGACTCGACAAAATGTCCGCGGAGCTGGAGAAGGCGGGAGCCGAGCTTCTGGCAAAGATAGTCGGAGATTACCAGTCGAGAGAAGAGGCGGTCAACGCCGACGCGGTAAGAAAAAACAAGCTCTATTCCAACCACATAATCGTCAAGGAGCAGGCTGCGGAAATTGCGGCCGTTAACGAAAAAATAGACAGGCTGGAGCAGAATACCGGTGAGCTTTCCGAAAAGCGCGAGAAGCTTTCCGCCGCGAAGACGGAGGTGGAAATTCACAAGGCGAAGCTCAACCATAAGCTGAAGCTTTTAGGCGACAAGTACAACGAAAGGATTGCCGAGAACATGTATGCAAAGGACATCGAGTCTCTTGCGTACGGCGACCGCTGCCCCGTCTGCGACGGTTTCGTCGTGAGGAAAAACGCCAATCCGAAGTTCGTAAAGGTCGACGACATTTTAGCCGATATGGAAATTCTCAAAAAAGGAGTGGAGGAGGACGACGCGAAGATTACGCGTATTCTCCTGAAGCTCGGCGCCTATATGTCGGCTGCGGAATCCAGCCGCGCGTATATAATTTCCCTTAAAGACACGGCGGAGAAAAAGCAGTCCTTAGTGGACGAGCTCTTAAAGGAATGCGACGTCAAATCTCCGGAGGAGCTCGAGGACGCCCTCCGTCAGGCGATAGAAAAATCCAACGAGCTCAGCAAGAATATAGACCTTTACTACGACCTCGAAGGGAGAATGGCTTCCGTTCTCGAGGCGCAGGAAAGGGTTCGTTTCCAAATCAAAAAAGCCTCCGAGGTCGACCTCCTGCGTCAGAAGAAAATTTACGACGACGCCATGGCGGACGTCCGCGACCTCGTAGAGGAGTATAAACCCTGTTCCGAGCATCTCGAGGGCAAACGCGGAACCGACCTTCTTCCCGACCTCATGTCCGTCGACAAGGAGCTGGAAACCATGGACGAGGACATAAGCGGCGCGAGACAGCGTCTTGCCGCCTGTGAAAAGGAGAAAAACGATATCGAGAATTCTCTTGCCGCGTTTACCGACAATATTCCGAGCGGAGCGGACGCCGCGGCGGTTGCGGGGATTGCCGCAAAAGCCGTTGCGAAAAGATTGCAGTACACGGCGGACGAAATCAGAAAGAACGAAAAGGAATACGAGAACGCCAAGGCGCGTTTCGTGGCGGTCAAGAGAATAACCGAGGATTACGCCGAAAATCTCGCGGATGCGGAAATAGAAGTCGCGCAGCTGAGCGCTCAGGTGGAGTTCAAGGACGTAAACGCCGACCTCGAAAACGCAAGAAAGCTCATTCGTGCACGCCTGAAGGAATTCGGAGTGACGGATACCGCGGGGCTCAAGGATTTCCTTATTTCCGATGAGGAAAAGGCGGAAATCGATAAGGTCGTAAGAGACTATAACGCCGAAATCTATATGATTGAAGAGGCGATAAAAGAGGTCGAGGAGCCGGAGTTCGACGTTGAGCAGGCGGAAATCGAAAACGAAGCCGCACGGCAGGCGTTGCGCGACCAGATGGGCGGTCTTTACGTCGAGAGAGCGGAAGTCGGTCTGAAGCTTATGAGACAGGAAAAGACGGCGAGACAGATTGACGAGGCGGAAAGAGAGCTCAAGAAGATTAAACGCAATCTCCACGAGCTGAGAACTCTCGAACGCACCGTCGAGGACGGCGTTATAAATCTCGATTTACTCAACGGAATTCTCCTTGAGGAAATGTCGGACGCCGCGTTCGATATGACAAAAGGCGCGTACAGACTTACTAAAGACGGCGACAGAATTGCGCTGGTTGACGAGTTCGACGGCGAGACCGTCATTCCGGAAGACGAGCTCAGCACCTATCAGAGGCTCGTCAGACAGCTGGCGATTTCTTCGGTGCTGTCGGATACG
This sequence comes from uncultured Christensenellaceae bacterium, assembly GCA_964463195.1. Lineage (GTDB taxonomy): Bacteria > Bacillota > Clostridia > Christensenellales > DTU072 > CAYXBO01. Next base: position 6,041 of record CAYXBO010000022.1, read on the forward strand.
TTCGACGCTGTTCTCGACAGCGACGGCAGTCCGTTCGTCATAATTTCCGGCGATACGGTAACGCACAGAGAAGCCGCGCTTATCGTAGAATGCAGCAGAGAGAGACGGTTGACGGTCGTGACCGATAAGAGTATAAACGACGCGCTCTTAGAGGTTATTTAATTTTAAAAGGCTAAATTCAGCTTTGTTGCAGAGCAACAAAATTCAGCTCAATCGCAACGCGATTGGTTTGACAGTCGCCGGACTTTACCCTATAATACAGTGAGCGGAAAACGCCGATTCTTCGCGCGTGCGCCCGTGAACAATATAATAAAGCAATATAAAGCGCAGAACGCGCAAACGGAGGCAAAAATGAGTGAAATTATCCTTACGCAAGCCAAATACGACGAGATTTCCGAAAGACTCAGATATTTGGAGAAAGAGGGACGCGTAGATATCGCGCAACGCATAAAGACGGCGCGCGAGTTCGGAGATTTGTCCGAAAACGCAGAGTATTCCGCGGCGAGAGAAGCGCAGGCTAAAATGGAAACGGAAATTCTCGAGCTGTCCGATATGATTCAGAACGCGGTGGTTATCGAGGAATCGAGCATAAAAACCAACAAAGTCGGTCTCGGAAACAAGGTCAGCCTTCTGAGGCTCGGCGACAATAAGGAAATGGAATTTCAGATAGTTTCCTCGTCCGAGGCAAACAGCATGGAAGGCAAACTCTCCGACCAAAGTCCTATCGGTCGCGCAATCGTCGGCAAAAAGAAGGACGAAGTAGTGGAGGTTACCACCCCCAAAGGCATTGCGCAGTATAAAATCGTAAAAATTTCCAAATAACCTTAACCTAAGCACTAAAATGACACAGAATAATAACGGAAACGTACAGAACAACGAAAAAGTTCAGGACATCAGCGAACTTATTAAAGTAAGACACGACAAGCTTGCCGAGCTTCGCGCCGCGGGCAAAGACCCCTACGAGCAGGTGAAATACTGCGTTACGGCTAAAGCCGCGGAGGTATTCGCCGACTATGCGAAATACGAGGGGCAGACCGTTTCGGTTGCGGGCAGACTTACCGTCAAACGCGTTATGGGTAAAGCGAGCTTCGGAAAGATTGCCGACGCGTCGGGACTTCTTCAGATTTATTTTGCCCGCGACGATTTGGGCGAAGAGGTTTACGCCGACTTCAAAAAATGCGATTTGGGCGATATTATCGGCGTAGAGGGCAAGGTTTTCACCACCAAAACCGGTGAAATAACCGTCCACGCTTTTAAATATATCCTGCTTTCCAAATCCCTTCTTCCTCTTCCGGAGAAGTTCCACGGGCTTAAGGACCCTGAGCTCCGTTACCGCCAGAGATACGTGGATTTGATTGTCAATCCCGAGGTTAAAGATACCTTCGTAAAGCGTAGCGGTATCATTTCGGCTATAAGGGAATTCCTCGATAAAAAGGGATTTTTGGAGGTTGAAACCCCCATTCTCAACACCGTTGCCGGAGGCGCTTCCGCCCGTCCGTTTATTACCCACCACAACACCCTCGATATAGACATGTATCTGAGAATTGCCCCAGAGCTTTACCTTAAACGCCTTATCGTCGGCGGCTTCGACAGGGTTTACGAAATGGGCAGACTGTTCCGCAACGAGGGTATGAGCGTCAAGCACAATCCCGAATTTACCACCATCGAGCTCTATCAGGCTTACGCCGACTATAACGACATGATGGATATTACCGAAGAGATGTTCTGCTACGTCGCGGACAAGGTTTTAGGCACCAGACAGCTGACCTATCAGGGGACTCCCATCGACCTCGGCACCAAATGGCGCAGAGTTACCATGGCTCAGCTGGTTAAAGAGGAAACCGGTATCGATTTCGATGCTGACGATATGCCGACGGTTATAGGGAAGGCAAAAGCCCTCGGAGTGGAGCTTCCGGAAGACGTCAGCTGGGGCAACGCGCTCTACGAGGTTTTCGACAACCTCATCGAAGAAAAGCTCGTCAACCCCACCTTCGTCACCGACTATCCCGTCGAGGTTTCTCCTCTTGCCAAGAGAAAGAAGAGCGACCCGAGACTTACCGAGCGCTTCGAGTTCTTCATTTACGGCAGGGAAATGGGCAACGCGTTCTCTGAGCTGAACGACCCCATCGACCAGCGCGAACGCTTTATGAAGCAGGCGGAAGCGAGAATGAACGGCGACGAAGAAGCTCAGATGACGGACGAGGATTTCGTAACCGCGCTGTCTTACGGTATGCCGCCGACCGGCGGGCTCGGCATCGGCATAGACAGAATGGTCATGCTATATACCGACAACGTGACGATAAGAGACGTTCTCTTATTCCCCACGATGAAGCCCCGCGTCAACAACTGAAATGTTTATTAAGGAACCGCGCATTCACGTCTCTTTTCATACGCCGGGTCACAGCGGCGAAGCGTACAAGGGACGTGATTTTTTTTCCGCCGACATAACCGAGCTGTCCTATAGCGACAACCTGCTGTCTCCCGAGAACGGACTTAAAAAGCTGAACGCCGCATGGGCGGAAGCCCTGTCTCTTCCGTACGCCTACCTTACGACGGGCGGCGCGACTGCGGCTTTGAGAATTGCCATGTCGGCAGTCGGCGGTTCGGTGCTTATAATAGGCGGCGCGCACGTTTCGGTGTGGAATATTCTGAAGGCTCGCGGCGGCAGACATTTCTATGCAAAAGACGTAAAGACTGCGCGGGAAAAATTCTCCGACGAAAGCGTTTCGCTTATCATTGCGACCTATCCCGACTATTACGGCAACGCCGGAAGTTTAACCGAAATAAAAACTCTGGCGATGAGTCTGGGAGCCGCGCTACTTATTGACGCCTCTCACGGCTCGCACTTTCCTCTCTGCGAAGAATTGCCCGTTTCGGCTTCCGTATATGCGGATTTGGTAGTCTATTCTTTGCATAAGACGCTGCCGGTTATGACGGGCGGCGCGTTGGTTTCCGGCAAACCCGAGTATAGGGACAGGCTCGCCGTAAAAGCAAAAACCGAGCAGAGCACCTCTCCGTCCTATGCGGTCATACGGTCGTTTGAGTACGCTTTAGAGGAAATAAGGAATTTCCCCAAAAGGTACGGAGATATATTTGAAACTCTCGGGTATTTCAAAGAGGATATCCGCGGCACCGGATTTTCGGTAGTTAAAAACGACGACCCGACGCGTCTTGTGATTACGAGCGATTACGACGCGGCGGCGGTTGCGGCAAGGCTCGAGGAAGCGGGGATTTTTCCGGAGGCGTGCGACGGCGATAGGATTATATTTATCGTTACGCCTTACAATATGAAATATCTTTCTTACCTTGCGATAACGTTAAAGGGTATGGAAAATCTTCCGCCGAAAAAGCAAAGAGCGGTTCCGGAAGCTCCCGATTTTAAAGCCTTCGATTTCACGGCGTGCGACTTTATTCTCAAAAAGCCGTCCGAGGCGATAGGCGACAGACTCTATCTCGAAATCGGAGATTACCCGCCGGCAGTTCCCGTCTGGTTTTACGGAGATACCGTTACCGAGGAGACCGTCGCGTTTATCGGCTCCGCGCCGTCCGGACTGTTCGGACTTGTCAACGGAAGAGTGGCTGTGATAAAATGAATGCTATGAAAAAAGGTGTGTTTATCGCCCTTGAAGGGTGTGAAGGCGTGGGGAAATCTACGCAACTGAAAAGGCTGGAGGAGTTTCTCCGCAGCACCGGACGCGAAGTGGTAGTCACCCGCGAGCCGGGTGGCACTCCGCTTGCCGAAGGAATAAGAGAGCTCATTCTCCACCGCGAAATGGACGCGCTGACGGAATGCTATCTCTTCGCGTCGGCGAGAATAGACCATATAAATAAGGTTATTCTTCCCGCGGTAGAGAGGGGCGCAATCGTTTTATGCGACCGTTATATCGACAGCAGCTTCGCATATCAGGCGTACGCGAGAGGTTTGGGGATAGAGAAGGTTCGAGCCGTAAACGCTTACGCTGTGGAGAACTGCATGCCGGATTTGACGGTTTTTATAGATATGAATCCGCTCGAGAGCTTCAGAGTGAAAAGCGGCAAAAAGATAATCGACGACCGCATGGAGAACGAAGGCGCGGAGTTCCATCTGGCGGTTTATAACGGCTTTAAGCAGGTTGCGGCGGCGGAGCCCGAAAGGTTCGTTTCCGTAAAGCCCTGCGATGAAAAGGACGAAACCGCGGCGAAAATCCGCGAAGCCGTCATAAAAAGCGGTGTACTGTCATGACGAGAAGAGCCGAGCGCGACCTCTTAAAGGACGTTGAAAGCGGAAGACTGTCCCATGCGTATATCGTTTTCGGGGCGGACACCGTGGCAATCGACAGGCTGTTTCATGAGATTGCGAGAAAAGCGGTTTGCGAAACCGGCAGAGGGTGCGGACACTGTACGCCTTGCACGCTTGTTGACGAAGGCTCCCACCCCGACGTGAATTTTTATTCGGGCGCGGATAAAATCTCCGTCGAGACCATAAACGGCATAATCGACAGCACCTACCAAAAGGGGACGATGGGCAAAATAAAGCTGTATTTTATCACCGAAGCGGAGAATTTAACCCCCGCCGTTCAGAATAAAATGCTCAAAACCTTCGAGGAACCGCCGGAAAACGTCACCTTCTTTTTGGGATGTGCGTCCGACAGCGCGTTACTCCCGACGGTCCGTTCCAGAGCCAAAAAATTCTATATCGAGCCGTATTCCGAAAGGGAGCTGACGGAGCTTCTGATAAAAGACGGCGAGGACGACGAAACCGCCGCAAAAATCGCCGCAACCGCAGCGGGAAGTCTGACGAGAGCGCTGTCTCTTGCGGGAGACGAAAAATATCTGCAGCTCTTCGAGGACGCACAGAACGTTCTTTTAAATCTCAAGAAGTCATCCGAAATAGCCGAATACATGTTCCGTGACTTATTTTCCAAGGAAAACGCCGCAATGACTTTGGATTTTATGGAAATAATACTGAGCGACGTCATGGCGGTTATAACTTCTGCGGACCACGGCTTCGGCACGGCGCGCGCCGCCGAGCTCAGAACGATAGGTCAGGGCTGGTCGGCAGCAGGGCTCGCGGCTGCAATTGAAAAGATAAATCTGGCGCGTAAAAAGCGCCTCGTAAATATCCCTCCGGTAAGCGTTGCCGAGGGGCTTTTATTCGATATTCTGGAGGCAAGATATAAATGGCAGTAGTTGTGGGAGTGAAATTCGGCAATTCCAATAAAGTATATTCGTTCGACCCCGCGGGGATAGAATTTTCCGACGGCGACGGAGTTATAGTAGAAACCGTTCGCGGCGTGGAATACGGCACCGTTGCCGCAAAAAACCGCGAAGTGCCCGATAAAGAAGTAGTTCAGCCCTTAAAGCCCGTTATAAGACGGGCAACCGTTGAGGACGAAAAAACTCACAAAAGGAATCTCGAGGACAGAGAATACCTCATGATGACCTCCATGAAAAAGGTGGCGGAAAGAGGGCTTCAGATGAAAATTGCCGACGCGGAATACACCTTCGACCGCTCCAAGGTGATAGTGTATTTTACCGCCGACGGACGCGTGGATTTCCGCGAGCTCGTAAGAGACCTCGCTTCGCAGTTCAGAGTGAGAATAGAACTCCGCCAGATTTACGAAAGGGACGACATCAAAATCAAAGGCGCGCTGGCAACCTGCGGCAGACCTTGCTGCTGCACCACGTTCTTGCAGAATTACGATAAGGTAACCATTAAAATGGCAAAGCTTCAGGGGCTTTCCCTTAACCCGAGCAAGATAAACGGTTGCTGCGGCAAGCTCATGTGCTGCTTAAGATACGAGAACGATTTGTATCAGGAGCTTTTCAAAAAGATGCCTAAGGTCGGAAGTCAGATTAAAACTCCCGACGGAGGCGGCACCGTAGTGCAGAACGATTTGCTTCGCGAAGTGGTCAAAGTCAAAATCTTCGACAAAGAAGGCGGCTACGAAATCAAACAGTATCCGCTGAAGGATTTGTCGGGCAGCTCCAAGCAGAACTTAGACGACATAACCGACGATATTACACCGGAAGATAAAGCCGACTATTAAAAATCTCCGAACCAATGAAGAATTTGAGTAGCTTTTGCACCTGCACGGACCTGAAATGCCCTCTGCACCCCACAAACCACGATAAAGGGTGCGCTCCTTGCGTTGCCAAAAATCTCAACGCGGGGGAAATTCCCAGTTGCTTTTTCAAGAAAGTAAACTCTTCCGGAAAGCCTAACGGCTACACCGTTGAAGACTTTGCGGACTGGGTGAAATCCAATTAAATTCTATTTGTACTTTTTGTATCGCGACAAAAAGTACCAAAAAACGCTCCGCCCCCTCTTTTGCGATGCAGGGGGCGTCCCCCGGCAACGCTTCTTGAGGATATTTGGGAGTCCGCGCAAACTTGCGAACATGCGCGGACGGGGAATAAGGATATCTTTATTAAATGCGGGGAACCTCTTTCCCCGCACCCCTTACTCA
>CAYXBO010000023.1:0-12216 GCA_964463195.1 uncultured Christensenellaceae bacterium
ATGCAAGTGTCTATGTAAAAAAACTTTGCGAAATTTGGGAATATTATTCTCTTTCGACTTTTGAAAGCACGACGCCTGCTTCGTTAAGCATCTGAACGGAGAACTCGTCTGGATAACCTTCGACGAAAACCACGCGTTTAATGCCGCTGTTTATAATCATTTTGGCACATATGGAGCAGGGCTGATGTGTGCAGTAGAGGGTTGCACCCTCGACGGAAACTCCCGTCCTTGCCGCTTGTATGATTGCGTTCTGCTCCGCATGAACGGCGTAGCATATTTCGTGGCAGGTGCCGGAAGCGATACCGCGTTTTTCTCTTATACATTCGCCGCGTTCCTTACAGCTTAAAATTCCGCTGGACGCGCCGTTGTAGCCGGTCGTCAGTATACGCTTGTCCTTGACGATGACAGCGCCCACCTGACGGTTGGGCTTATAGCACGACGACCACGTGCTGACCTCATACGCCATATCTACAAATCTCTTGTCCCACTTTTCCATGTTTATTTTGCCCGCATCCGCTTCGGTGAATGCGTTTTTGCCGGCAACCTCGCGGGCTATACGCCCGAACCGTCGCTTGACGTACGCTCCGTGTACGCCTTAAGCTCCGTTTCGACCGTCTATCCTCACGATTTTGCTCTGCAAAAACACTTCGTGTCCTATTGTATTATTCAGGACGCATTTACTTGAAGCTTGCTACGGGCATCCTCCTCTCATGTCGATATTTATTATTGTTATTATAACAGAAAATTATATTTATGTAAATAAGGACATAGATTAAATTATGAGTGAAATAGACTACAGCCAATATTATATGCAATACAGTAGCCATAGCAACAAAAAGAGTAGGAAAAAGGAAAGAACGGTATATTCCTCGATGTATACGGGAGAAACCGAGCCCGTAAAGAAGAAGAGGGGCAAGGGCGCATTTATCGTCGTTCTCATACTGCTGTCTTTTATCGTTACCGCGGCGCTTGCGGAGTTTTTATGCGGCGGGGCGATTTCGTCTGCGATTGCAGGAGCGAAGTCAGGCGGAAAATACGTGTACGCCGTGGTCACGTCTTCCGAGACTTATTCGGCTGCGGTTGAGATGGGAGTTCTGGTGAGAGTGGGCGGCGGCGGAGGAAACGTTGTTGACGCAAAAGGCGAATATTTGGTAGTTCTCAGCGCTTATCCTACGGAATCCGACGCAAAAACCGTTGCTGAGCGTTCGGATACGGTGGAAGTCAGGAAGTTTGCCATGTCGGCGCTCAAGGAAAGCGGAACGGGCAAGAAGTATGCCGAGCAGTATAACCGTATGAAGGAAAACGCATTTGAAAAAATGTATAATCTGACAATCGAATTTGCAAAGGGAGTTCCGCGCGCCGTAGTCCTCGGAGAAATCAAGGGACTGGCGGATAGCTTCACTAACATAAAAACGGAGGTCAATGCCGACCCTGAAGTCGACAATGAGCAGAAGTTGGAGATAACTGTAGCTATAGATACAATTTGCGGTAGGTTGTCCGGAATAGAGTACGTCGACGCGGAAGGTGACTTGCTGAGTAATATGAGGTATCAGACGTTTTCAATCGCCGTGAATTAGGAGTGGGGGTGTACTTTTTTCTGCGAAGAAAAAAGTACCAAAAAAGACGCTGTAACGCCGCGAGCTTGCAACTATGTTGCTGAAACTCGCGGCGTTCGTCTTTGTTTATTGTTCATCAAAAAAATCAGTTGAATTCGTCCTTTGAAATGCAAAGAATTTCATTTGCATCTAAATCGAGTATTTTGCACAACTTTGAGAAAATCTTCGTGGAAGGCATCGTTTTTTTGTTAATGTACTTGCTTATGGTTTGTTGACTCACTCCTACCTCTGCCGCAATAGAAGACAGGCTCATTTCACTATTCTTGATTGCCTGTTTCAAATTTTCTTTGATGTGTTCTTTCGATATCATAACTCACCTCGTCTCTAATATACAGGTGATTAGGACACTTTTCACGAATAACAGGTATTGCCTGTAATATGTTTTTTGTTTACTGGATTGCTTCGACTGAAGTCTCGCAATGACGAAGTGGATATGAGAGTATTCCTCAACTCAATGACGAACGGAAGTGAGGAATTGAATTTCACTGCTCGCAATGCGAGCAATTTCACGTCGCTTAGCGACATTTCACTGCAACGGAGTTGCAATTTCACTGCGAAGCCAAAGCTTCGCAATAATTTCACCGTTTCCGACAAATTCCATATTGACTGGCGCGCGAGTGCGATATATAATATAAGCAAGTATGTATACACACGCACGCACGCATAAGGGTTACAGAATATTTTTCGTTGTCGCGGTTCTTATTACCGCGGCGGCGTTTTTGTGCGGCGTGACTTTTGCGGCGCTTGTTTCGGATACGGCTTTTGCCGCTCCCATAAATCCCACCGCAGGGACTTTGCTTGCGAGCGGTTCGGGCTTGGTTATCGGTTCTCCCAACGCGGTCAGAACTTCGGGCGGCAGCTTCGGCAGTCAGAGCTACAGTTCTGCGAGCCCGCAGGAATCCGATTTGTACGGCTGTGATTTTTGGTTCGATTACGGCACGGCGGGCAATTTCAATACCACAAACCCCACTGGTACTCCCAACGTTGCTTCATTTTCGAGCGAAATGATGTCTCTTAAGTATTACACTTTGCCGACCTCGGAGATGACCAACGCCAAAGATTTATATTTCCGTTCCAAGATAAGAATTGACGAAAACGGCGCGTTGTATTCCAATCTCGCCAGCGCGCAAACGACTGTGACTTTTGCGGTTTCCGCAGAGATAAGAGCTTCGGAGAAAGCGGACGGATACGCCGACAGATTGACTCTCGACTGGTTCTTCTCCGATAACGGCGTGGACAGCAACGTGCGCGGTTCCACAAGCAAAGAGGCGACGGGAGACTGGGAGACGGTTACCTCGGAGGCAATAGTAAGCAGAGTTACCGCTGCGGCGATGAACCTCAATAATAAAGCCTATTTTCAGATAAATATAGGCGGATTTACTACCGAAGGCGCGGATACCGCGCAGAGCGGCGGTGGAATAAGCGGTCCGACGACCGGTATTATGATAGATATCCGCAACGTGAGCGTAACGGTTACCGTATCCTCGGACGAAACGCTTATGGCTTACGGACCTCTCGGCGTTCGCGTCGAGGGCGGAACGGGTAGCGTCAGACGACCCGACGCGGGAAGCATTTACGTTCAGAACCTCGGCGAAAGCACCGAATTCTACGCCGACGGCGTAGATTACAAATACGGCGACACCTATCCCTACAGCCTCATTTCCTTAAACCAGAACAGAGTTTATATTAAGCACGGCGATTCCGTGTTTTTGTATTCGGACGTTCAGAGTGAAGGTAAGCAGCTGGTGATTTCTCCCGATTACGCCGTAAATATGGGCGCGGACGCGGGTACAATGCCGATAAACTGGACGTTCGGCAACGAGGCGGAATGGCAGCTTTTCAACAGCTTCGACTACAGAAAACCCACTTCTCAGTCGAGTCCTGACGTTCTGACCGGCAGAACGACCGAGCTTTATTATAACAAGGACAAATCGCTTAACCAAAAATCCATAACCCTCATTCCGAGGTTTATAACCGGTGTTCAGATGGGCTCCGCCGGCGAAAAACCCGTTTTCAATTACCTTGCCGCGTCTTCGGTAACTCTTACCTTCGACAACACCAATCCGTCGAACATTCTGTTTTCCGAGACGGACGGAGGAGTAGGACAGTACGGCGCTTCCTCGCCAGAGGCGGCAAAGGCAAGACCTATTACTTCCTCTACGACGGTTCCCTTCAGATTTATTTCGGGAAGACCGCAGTCCCCCTCGTCAGGCAACGATATTGCGCCCGAAACCCTTTACTATACGCTCACTCCGGCGGGTGAAGAGGCTGAGGGACCCCTTACCAATCCCAACAGACAGATTCTGACTGTCAACCAAAACGGCGAAGGCAGAATAGAATTCCCGTCGGGAAGGGGCACGGAAGCCTTTAAGCTTCAGATGGTGGTTATCGACGCCGCGGGAAATTACAGCGAGGTTTACACCAGATATATCTGCGTGGATACCAATAAATACAGAGTTACGGCAAGCTTCCAGAAGGGGACGACCGGAAGCAATATTCTCGAGCCCGGCACCTCCGCCGCAACGGAAATGGCGACGATAAGATTTTTCGACGGCTCCACTAACAGCTGGTCCGGCAATTCCAGCCGTGAATTCGGTCGCATGGTGAGCTTTTCCATGCAGATAAGAATGAACAGAATCCAGTACGAAAAATACAAGCTCGTGTCGGTCAGAAACGCGTCTTCTCTGTACGGTAAAGAAATTTCCATCGACGAAAATTCCCTTAACCGTCCTATTGACGACCCGTCAAATTGGTCTAGCAGCCGTCCTCAGATAGGTTTCCACGTAGAAGGCAGCGGAAACAGCACGATTTACACCTATACGATAACCTACGTTATGGCGATTTACGATGAAGAGTCGGACGACCCGAACACCATCGGTGAGGAAGCGAGACCCTTCGACTTCCTGTCTACAGACGCTGCGAGAAACTTTATCTTCTGCTTTAAGGAACGCGCGGTGGCAGACGTAAGTCTTACCGCGCCCGAGTTCAAATTTGAAGTAATTCAGGGCGTTCCGACCGCGGTGCCCCAAGAGCTCAAGGTGTCCTTTAACAATTTCAACAATATCGATTATCAGGTCAAATATTACACTCTGACCGACAGCGCTAAAACGGCGGGGCAGACGATATCCGGACTTATGGGGATTTATTCCACTCCGCAAGCCGCCGAAGAGAAGGGCGAGGTGCAGATTATCGGCAGCGACGACGTCCCCGAGCTTCCCTCCCTTGCGGGTGAATACTGGTATTGGATTTATATTCCCGAGGGTAGCGCAACCGGTCACGACCGAAATTATTATATCGATATGGGCGGTCTGTTCACCATAGAGAAGGCGGACCCCAAAGTCAAGGACGTTGCCTTTATCAATCAGGACGGCAATCCGTTCAGGCTCGTTTATTCCAAGGGCGGAATGCAGAACATTCTTTTGGAAAGAAGCATTCGCGGAAAGGACTCGCTCGACAGATATTCTCACGAATATTCTTCGATAGGCGTCCCCGGTGAATACGTCATTAAAAACCCCACGCCTACGTCGGACAATTACAAGGACCCGATTGCAGGGCAGTATATCGTTACCGTTGCCTTCAACCCCGCCAACGTGGGCGGAATTTTAAGCTCCGACAACTTCCGTTCTTCGGAAGATATAATGCTGGAATTAACCGTTATTCCCTTCACCGTGCTTATGAGAGTGGCGGAAGGGCAGGAGCTTTCCGTGGTTTACAATAAGGAAGGATTGCCTCAGCCGTTTACCGTCGAGGTTTCTTTCGACGAAGGGAACACCTGGCTCACCGAAGAAAAGGCGAGGCAAATCGACCCCACATTCCTTCTCGACTATCAGTATAAGTCCGAGGGGCAGTCGTCGTTTACGGATACCGTCCCCACCAACGCAGGACGGTACGACGTTAAGGTCGACGTCGACCGCGTAGTCAACAATTATCAGGGTTCGTTCACTCTGTCTGAGAGCGAAGGCGACGGGTATCCGTCGGGCTCGCTGTATACCGTAGAGAAAGAACGGCTCAATATAGAGTACAAATTTGAAGAGAGCTACGTTTACAGCTACTTTACGGCGCCGAGCCCGAAGGCGTTCCGCTGGTTCGACCGTGACGAAACCCAACCCGAGTGGGTGGAAAGGAACCTGAGCTTCAGGCTGACCTACAAGAAAGAGGGCGAAGAGGAATTTACCGCAGAGCTTCCCTACGGGGCGGGCGTTTACTTCGCGCGGATAGAAATCGTTGCCGCAAACTACGAAGGCAACACCGACGGCGAAGAGATACGCTTTACCGTAGAGAGAGCCAATCTCGAAAATACCGACAAGCTCAACGCCAATTTCCCGATGGCGATGTCGACAGTCAAGTCCGAAACCGGAGCGCACGCCGTTTACGGAGACCGTTTGGGAGAGGTAAGACTTGCAACCGGCAACGCCTACAACGTAACCTATACGCCCGGCGGACAGAACAGACCCGTCGTGGTTTCGGGCACCTTCAGGTTTGCCGAAAGCCCCGAAGAATACGAGAGCTTGGGACTTTCCGAAGCGGTTCCCGCGGAGCTCCGCACTCATTTCAACACTCCGCTGAATTCGGTCGGGAAAAAATCTGTGATAATAGTGTTTATCCCCGAGGACAGGGATAATTACGACGTTTTGTTCCGCACTCTCGACATTACCGTCGATAAGGCTAAGCCGTTATACGACAAGCTCGCTTTCGGCGAAATCGTTTACGGGCAGACCTTCTCGGAAGCCGAGCTTTTCGGCGACATGTATATTAACGCCGCGGTTTACGAAACGGACGGCACGGGGGCGACGGTTCTCGAGAGAGAAGAGAAGGTTTCGGGAGAAATCAGATACCTGAACGCCCAGCCCTACGTGGTTTATCCCGTGGGAAGGCAGGAAATCCTCGCGGAGTTCATTCCGAGCGACGCTTCGGCGGAAAAGTTCTATGGAATAGAGTTCTCGATTATACTGAACGTCGCCAAACAGCCCGCGGAAATTACGGCGGACGACACCGTCGTTATAGAATACGGCAGCTGCGCAACGCTCGACGGCAAGGCCGGAGTGAATATCGCGGGCGAAATTCTCCTGTACCGCGTTTTCAGAACCACCGCAATCTCAACGGATACGGAAATCACTCCGGAGATTTTGGGGGATGAGCTGACGTTCTCGAGAAGAACGGCGGCGGGACTTTACGTTGCGGAAATTTATATAGGTGACAATTCCAACTATTCGGCCAGTAAGTTCGTTTATCTGCAGATAGTCGAGGCAACCCCCGACGTCGTTCAGCGTTCGGAAATCGCCGACCTCGAAATCGGTAAGGACGTTTATTCCTACGAGTCCGAGAAGGGTTGGGAGGGGTTCGTTCTCGCCGTTCACCCCGACGCGGCGTTCAGCGAAACGGTGGAGGGAACTATAAGACTTGAGAACGGACAGACGCTTTCTCACGACGTTGCCGGAAGATATGCGTACTCCTTCGTGTTCAGACCTACCGGCGATTACGCCGCAAATTATAAGGAAACGGTAGTCGAGCTTTACGTTACGGTCAGCAAAAAGACGGTTGGTATAACCGCCGTTTTGGAGGGAATGAGCAAGGTCTATACCGGACAGGAGCTCTATCCGACGGTGATTATCGACGAGGAGGAGCTTTCGATTGCAGACCTCGTGTGGTCGGACGCTCCGGTGGACGCGGGGAGCTACAATCTTACCGTAAGAATAAGCGACGCTAACGAAAAATTCCGCGGAAGCCTCGAGATAAAAGGATTTGTCGTCACGAGAGATACCGGTGTAGAGCTGACGGTAGTCAAGGATAAGGACAAAGCCGCCTGGACCGGCGGGGATATTTTTGCGGACGGAGCGTTTACGCTTTCCGCAGCGTCCGGCGAGCCCACCGAATTCTCTCTGGCGTATTACGATTATATAGGATATCCGGTGGCGGCTATGACCGAGGTCGGGCGCTACGAGGTGAGAATTACCTTAGGTGGCAACTACGAGGGCGCGCTCAGCTTCGATTTCTTCGTAATCCCCGCAACGGTTACTTACGAGGACGCGGAGGACGGCGTAATAAAGCGCGTTTACAATCCCGAGTCCACAATGACAGGCCGCGTCAACATTGCGGAAGTCATTCCCGCGAGCGCCTCTTCAGCGGGCGTCGTCGAGTACGCGCCGGTAACGGGAAGAGGTGAGATTGTCGGCGAATTCGAGCAGACCGTTCCCTATCTTGCCGGAAGCTACGTCGTCAGAACCCGCTTTACCGTAAACGGCTATAACGGCTCGGACGACGGTATTATTATGGAAATCGAAAGGGCGCAGGCGGAAGTTACGAGAGCACCCGCCGCGGAATACGTTTACACCGGCAGGGCGCCTGAAATGGAAATTGCCTTCCGTCAGACAGGGCTTGAGTATTACGTAAAATACAGCGCCGACGGCGGAGAATTCTCCGACGAACCCAATATCGCCGCGGGCGACGGTTACGAGGTGAAAATTACCGTCGTGGACGGAAACTATCAGGGCGAATTCGTTTATCCTTATATAATAAAGAAGGGCGAGGTTTCTTTGGTCGGAACGGTTACACTGGAAGCCACGCAGTACGGCACGGCGCTCGACGAGCTGTCCGCAGAGGAGCTTACCTCTAAGTTCGGTTACTACGGAGCCTTCGTGTTCGGGAACGAAAGCGTTGAGGGCACGTTTACTCTCATAACCTCGGGAATAGCCTCTCTTCCGGTGTGGCAGTACGACGTGAACTACGTGTTCACTCCCAAAGACCCGTCTATAGAAGAGTATCACGGAGTCGTAAACCTCAATATAATCAAGCGCAATATATCCGAATGGCTGGCGATTGACCAAAGCTCTCTTACCGCTTCGTACGACGGACGGCAGAAGACGGTTTCGGTGATTTTCAGCGAAAACGCGCCGTCTAAGCTCACGACAAGCGTGAAAAACGGCATACTTTCCAGCGTAAACGTATCTTACAGAGGACTTTCCTCGACACCGTTGAACGCCGGAAGCTACGAAGTAACCGTCACTCTCGGTCACGTAAACTATTCGGCTACGCTTTCAGGAACTCTCAACGTCGAAAAAGCCACGCCGGAGATTGTCGCTCCCGACCCCGTGGCAACGCTAGACAGTCCGGTTCAGCTGTCGAAGAACGGAATAATCACCTCGGACGGCACCGAGGTCAATCTCAACGCAATCGGCAGCGTTTACGCGATAATTGCTTCAAACGGCGTCCCCGTTTCCGGTACCTTCTCTATAGATACGACGGACGGCTCCGCAATTTCGGGAGCCAACAGAAAAGCGGTGAAGGTGCTGTTTACTCCCGAAGATACGGACAATTTCAACGCAGTGGAAACCGAAGTTTACGTCATGCTCAGAAAATCGGGTGCGGAGATAGGTATTACCGGAGTAACACTTCCGACAATTCCGGTATACGGAAAGACGCTCGGCGAAGCTTACAATCTTGAAAGAGACCTGACCGTCAGCGGCGCGTGGGCGACGAGCTATGAAAATTACGGCGCCTTCCGCTTTGAAAACGCGGATTTCGTGCCTTCCGTCGGAACGGGAAACGTTAAACTCATTTTCGAGCTGAACGAAGCTAACGTCGACAGTTACAATAATAAGGAATTTGAAGTATCCGTTACCGTACAGAACAAGGCTGAGGTTGGGATATTGGGAGACGTCTATCTTGACGTAAGGCTGGGCGAGGTTTACGGAGACGGAAGGTTTGTTCTCCCCGAAGATTTCGCATATCTTGCCGATTTCGGCACCTTCTCCCTTACGGAAAAGGCAGGGAATACGGTCGAGCGTGCGGATATCACCGCGACGGCGGTTATCGGTTACAAGTACGAAAGCGAAAATTATACTGTTAACTCTGGGAACGCAAGGGTCAAGCTTCTGATAACTCCCGAGGAATTCAGCATCGCAAACGATAATGCGGAGTACAGAGGCGGCGCGGCGATTGAAAAATCCGAGCTGTTCGGGCTTACGGGTATATCCGTTCCTAATATAGATTCCGTCAGCGGCGGCTTCCTGTTCAAGGTACTGAAGGACGGCGCGGAGGTCGACGCTATGACCGACGCGGGAGTTTACACCGTCACGGCTTCCGTCAACAGAACCGTCGGAATAGGCGCGGGAGAGTTTACCTTCCAATTCACCGTAACCCCGATGGATTTATCCGAGTATATCGATTTGAACGGCGGCAAAGACAGCATTTCCACCGTATACCTCAGCGGAGTACAGCTGTTCCCCGAGCTCGTGGGCGAGGCGGCGGATATAGAGAATATCGAATTCCTCTTCTACTACAAGAAGGCGGGAGACGACGACGGCAAGTTCAGTATCTACGACAGACCGCAGAATGCGGGCGAGTACGTTCTGAGAGTGTCCGTCGAAGGCAACGATTTCTACGCGGGGCACCGCGATTATCCCTACGTTGTGGAGAAAAAAGAGGTGCGCTTTACCGTCGGAACGCAGGTGTTCACCTACGGCGGCGCAAGAGAAGCCGAAGTCATTATAAGCGACGGTCTTACCCGCGCAGATTACGAACTTATCTACCGCTCCGAGGACGGAGTGGTGTTCAGAACCGTGCCTTCCGACGCGGGAGCGTATACCGCGACGGTTACCGTTACCAACGCAAATTATACCGGAAGCTATTCCTTCGCCTATACTATCAACCGCGAAAAAACCGTGGTTTCCGAATGGGTGACCTTCGGTGCTATCGTTTACGGTCAGCCGGTTTCCGCAGCGCAGATGAATGCGCCGGCCGTCAGCCCCACCGTCGCCGGTCACTTCGAGCTCGAAGACCCGTCGCTTATTCTCGGTGCGGGAGACAGAACGGTAAGAGTGCTTTATATCCCCGACAACCGCAACTATACGACCGAGTCCTACGAGGTGGATATAAGAGTAAATAAGGCGCAGACCGGACTCAATTTCGACGTCCTCGGCAAGCAGTATACCGGACAGAGCCTGAAGCCTACCGTTACCGTCCCTGGAGACGCCTCTCTCGTCGAGTTCGTATCCTTTACCTTCTTCAGATTTGCAGACGGCAGCTACGTTCCGACCGACGCTCCCGTACTCCCCGGCACGTATTACGTCCGAGCCTCTTTAGAGCACGAAAATTACACCTATTCCATGGCGGCGGGAACGTACCGCGAATTCAACGTTTACCGCGCCGAGGTTAAAGATTACGAGGTTCCGACCGTGTCCCCCATAGCGTACGGTAAGTCGCTTGAAGGGAATTCCGCAATCTCCGGAGGCTACGCCGTTTACTACAACGGTACCGAAGAGGGTATAAGAGTTGCGGGCTCGTTCAGCTTCGTCAACGGCAACGTATCTTTAGGCGACGCCGACGAGGAAAACGGCAAGAACGTCAAATTGAAGTTTACGCCCGACAGCGCAAATTACGAGCCCTTTGAGTGCGACGCTACGGTTCTGGTCGTGAAAGCCGCCGGTTCTGTCACCGTTGTTTCGGGAAACAGCGTGGTTTACGGAAATCCCGTTACCTATCCCGTATTGAAGGTCGCTCCGGATAGCGCGCTTAGGGTCAGATACGACGACGGCTTCGTCGCTATGGTCGGCAATCTATATAACGTCGGTCAGTATACCGTTACGGCGTGGATTGACGACGCCAATTATACGGGCGAGATAACCTTTACTTATTCGGTAACGCGCGCGCCCGCGGAGATTGTTTTCACAAACGCCGACGGACGGACGGTCAACAATTACAACTTTGAATTCGGCGACGCAACGAGCAGAATTTACGCCGCTTTGGCGGACGGCTTTACCGGAGACAGAGAGGAAGTCGCAACCTATTTCGATTTCACCTACACCTCCGCGGACGGAACCCTTACCTACGACAGCTTTGAAAGAATTCTTGCGGGGGCAGGAAGCTACCGCGTGACGGTCAGCTTATCGTCGGGCAGCAATTACACCGGCTCCGCTTCCGTCGACGTGACGGTCAGAAAACGCGTGATAGACGACGTAACTCTTCCCGTTTCCTCTTTGCAGGAACAGATTTACGGTTCTGTTTCCCGCCCGACCGTCGAAATCTATAAGAACGGCAGAATACTCACAGGAGTTTCCTATTATATCGATTACGGCGACAGCGGAAGGGTTATGCCCACGCGCGCGGGTACCTATATGATTATGGTGGTTATCGACGACAAGGACTACGAGCCGTACAGAAAGCAGGCGACCTTCGTCATCAATAAAAAGCCGTTGACCGTTGAGGATATTACCGTTGAGAACAAGCTCTTCGACGGCGTTCCGGGACTGACCGTTGCCGGAAATCTTTCGGGAGTGCTTTTGGGAGACGAGGTGACGCTTCATCTTGCGGCAAGGGTAAAAGACGGCGAAATCGACCCCGGAACCTACGGAGTTGACATCGTTACCGCTGAGCTCGGCGGTCTCGATGCAGGAAATTACAGCCTCGTAACCCCCGCCTATAACGGTACGGTTACCATAACCTCCAACAGACTTTACGACGTTGCGGAGGGCGGTTCCTACGTAATCTACGGCGACAACGTGTCGAAGGACTCTGAGTTCAGCGTGGGTACCGTGGAAAGCCCGTTGGGGTAAGAAGGCAGCTGTCGCAAGCAACGAGCCGGAACTCACTCCGGAGCAGACAA
>CAYXBO010000024.1:0-12195 GCA_964463195.1 uncultured Christensenellaceae bacterium
GATTGTCTGCGACCTTTGCCTTGTATACTATCGAAATCTGCTCGATAAAATTGCGAAGCACTTCAAAGTGACTATTTTGCGATGATTTGCGGCGAAGAGTCCGCAGTCAATACCCTTAGGTATTAACAAGGACTCTGAGGCGTAAGGCGCACAAAAGAGTCCTTTGAAGCATGTTTGGATTTACAAGTGATTGGTGTATTTTGTCGCGAAACAAAAAGTACACATGTACCCCCCACTATCAACGAAAAATCTTTTCGTCGTAAAGTTTTAAAACCTGTCCCGTTACGTTTGAAAATGCAAAATCAAGACTTTGTTTGGCTATTTCGTGAGGAGTATACAGCTTCCCGAATTCCCGACGGACGAGCTCTTTTTGTTCGCTCGGTATCATATCGGTATCGACTGCTCCTGCGGCGACGGCGTTGACCTTTATATTGGAAAGAGAGAGCTCGTCGGCTAAGGCTTTGGTTAAGCCTATGAGCCCTGCTTTTGCGGCGGAATAGTGAACCTCCATGGAACCGCCCACAACGCCCCACACGGAAGACACGTTCAGTATACTGCCGTTTTTTACTTTGAGCATACGCCCGACTGCCGCGCGGGACATATAGAACGCGCCGGTAAGGTTCGTGGCAAGCATATTATTCCAGTCGCCGTCGGAAATATCGGTGAAAAGCTTTTGCTGAGCAATCCCCGCGTTGTTAACGAGAAGGTCTATCGTGGGAAAAACGGCGGCGGTGCGGTTTACCACCGCGTCGCACTCGGCGGAATTCCGTACGTCGAGCCGAAACAGCTCCACCCTCGTTTTTTTGCAGAGTTCAGCGGCAAGCTCCTCGGCTTTTTCTTTGGAGCTCAGGTAGGTCAATACGAGATTGTAACCGCGCTCTGCTAGCTCCTCCGCAAACGCCCTGCCGATACCTTTGGCAGCGCCCGTGACGATTGCCGTCTTATCCGACATCTCAGAAAAGTCCGTAGACGGTGCCGTCGTCTTCGATTTTCATATTAGCCGCGGCGGGAACCTTGGGAAGCCCCGGCATAAGCATGATATCGCCCGCAACGACCACCAGAAATTCGCTTCCCGACCTTATTTCAATGTCTCTTACGTAGAACTCGTAGCCCGTCGGTCTGCCGAGCTTAGTCGCGTCCTGCGAAAACGAATATTGCGTTTTGGCTATACAAACAGGATAGTTTTGGAAGCCCAAACTTTCGATTTCTTCAATTCTCTTCTTCGCCGCGTCGGACAACACGACCTTTCCCGCGCCGTACACCTTAGTAGCTACGGCGGTTATTTTTTCCTCAACGCTCATATCGAGGTCGTAGGAAAACTTGAGCCGCGCGGTATTGCTTTCCACCTCTTGGGCGACGGTTTCGGCAAGAGCCTTACAGCCTTCGCCGCCCTTTTCCCAGCCTTCCGTAACGACCGCCTTAGCGCCAACGGCTTCAGCCGCGGAGACGATACAGCCCAGCTCTTCTTCGCTGTCGGTTACGAATTTGTTGACGGCTACGACGACCTTTTTGCCGAATACGTTCTGAATGTTAGCTATGTGACCGAGCATGTTCACCATACCCGTTTTAAGTCCGGAGAGATTGGGTTTGCCGATATCCTCTTTGCTCACTCCGCCGTTGTATTTGAGGCTTCTGCACGTTGCGACGAGCACGACGCAATCGGGGTCGAAGCCGTTAAGGCGGCATTTTATATCGAAGAATTTTTCCGCTCCGAGGTCTGCGCCGAAGCCCGCTTCGGTTACGGTATAATCGCTTAACGAGAGCGCGGCTTTGGTAGCTATTACGCTGTTACATCCGTGCGCGATGTTGGCAAAAGGTCCGCCGTGGATAATGGCGGGGGTGCCCTCTAAGGTCTGAACGAGGTTGGGCTTTAAAGCCTCTTTTAAGCTGATTGCCATTGCGTCGGCGGCTTTTACGTCGCGGGCAAACACGGCGGAACCGTCCGTCGAATAACCTATCAGAATGTTTCCGAGGCGCCTCTTCATGTCCGCCAAATCCTTGGAAAGGCAAAGGACAGCCATGATTTCCGACGCGGCGGTTATGTTGAAGCCGTCGTTTCTCGGCACGCCGTTTACCGCTCCGCCACGCCCGCATTCTATATCGCGCAGAGCGCGGTCGTTCATATCCATGCAACGCTTCCAGACCACGCGTTCGGGGTCGATTTTCGGCTCCAGCCCCTGCTTGATATGGTTGTCTATCATTGCGGAAAGAAGATTGTTAGCGGTGGTTATCGCGTGAAAATCCCCGTTAAAATGCAGGTTTATCTCTTCCATGGGAATGACCTGCGCGCGTCCGCCGCCGGTCGCTCCCCCCTTAAGTCCGAAAACCGGTCCCAAAGACGGCTCGCGTAAAGCAAGGCACACGCTTTTCCCTATTTTCTGAAGCCCGTCCGCAAGTCCTATAGACACGGTGGTTTTACCCTCTCCGTACGGCGTGGGGTTGATTGCCGTAACGAGGATAAGCTTGCCTCTCTTAGGTCTCGGTTTCAAATCGAGCTTAGCCTTCGTCTTGCCGTAGCACTCCGTTTCTTCCTCGGAAATTCCGAGCTTTGCGGCAACTTCGGTTATGGGCAGAGCCTTGACGCTTCTTGCGATTTCAATGTCTGAAAGCATAGTTTTCTCCTGTTTAATATTCGTCTATGTGTATTTCGAGCGCTTCGTCGCGCACTTTTTTGGGAGTTACGTAATAGCCGCCCAGCACCGCTCCCATTGCGATAAGGGTGTCGGGAAGCTTCATAATAACGTTTGCAAGAAGAGAGGACGGATAGACGTCGAACTTCGCTACGTCGTGAAAGATGTTATAAAAATAGTAAACCCAAACGTCGCACTCTCTTATGCTTATGAGAAGCGGAATTACGGAATTGACTAAAACGTTTATGGCGTAACAGCAGAACACTATGCCGAGCGCTCCGAAGAAGTCCTTGAACATCCTTTTTCTCGAGCATATTCCGATAAAAAGAGCCACGGCGATGCCGACGACGACGTAGAGAAGCGCGGAAACGTTATAGAAAATGAATTGTAAAAAGGAGTTTACGATAGCCGCGATAATCCCTGCTGTCGGTCCGAGCATGAAAGCGATATACGCCGTGCCCGCGAGGTCGATGGTAAACGGCAGGTGAAGAAAATAACTCATCAGAAAGAGCGCGGCGTTCAGCGCGCACGCAATTCCCAGCATGACGGAGTTTCTGACCGTAAATCTTATGTGGAAAAGCTCTTTCAAAGTTCTAATCAACAGAACGTACCTCCCGTCTGAAACAGTATAACATTAAAATCCACCCGATGCAAACACCGGTGTACGCATTTTGCGAGCAAGTAAAATCAAAGACGGTTCCGAAGTCTCACGTCGCGGAGAACCCTTGCAACCGCCTCGCCGTCGGTTTCACCGTCGCGCTTAACCCGTGCAAGCCGCTCAAGGGAAGAACCGTCCCCCGAGGGCGCCACGAAGCAATCCTCTCCGGGCAAATCCACGAGAGCTGCGGGGAAGGTGTCTCCCGTCTCCGTATCGCACGCGCCGGAAACCAACGCGTCCACAGCCTCCCTTTCTCCGAAAACCGCAATGGTCGAGGCTTTTGCGAGGGAAAACTCCTCGAGGTAATCGAGTATACCGTGCGCGCAAATGCTTCTCAGAATCTTTTTGTCGGCGTTTTCGGGGCGGTCGAAAACCTTAAAGAGGCGCAAAGCGCCCGAAACGATGCCGACTTCGATACTGTCCGCGCCGATTATAACGTATGCGTCGCATTCGGAAATTTTTACGTCCGCGCTCCTCTTTCCGAAAAGCGGAACGACCTCAATTCCGTCCGTCGCCTTTTTGTCGCATAAAAGTCTTACGCCCGAAGCAATTTCTTCGGCGCTCAGGAACTTTCTGTCAAGCACAGTAGGCGTGAGCTCCGGAGCCATTCCCTTGCAACGCCCGCAAATACCTTTCCCTCCGCACGGGAAGGCGTATCCCATCCCCGTCAGAACGCTTTTCATATCCGCTCCGTCGCCCACTTTAACGGCGACGTTATCTATATAAATATTCATGGATATATTATATAATACAATAATTTAATTTACAATTATATGGCGTTCTTTTTCTTGCGAAGAAAAAGAACCGAAAAGACGAATTTCACAACCTAAAACAATCAAAAAAATCTTTGAAAGCATTTTGGGGGAAAGCTATGCCTCTACAAGCAGGTAAAGAAAATCCCCAAAATCCGAAGATTTTAGGAATTCTGACGCTCGGCTTTCGCCTCGCTGAACAAGGTGGGAAACCCACTTTATTCGGTTATATTATTTATTTCCTGTGATTACAGACACAATGGTTTTTAATGCCCTATCGTATGTATCAGCAATGAACTTCTCCGACTCGGCTATCGCATCGTTATAATCAGTTGAGCTGATATTGCGTTTAATCAAGCCAAGATAATTGAATTTTTTTGCGATAAAATCGCAATCGAAGTCGGCAAATTCTCTCTCAAATGCGTCGGCAAGATTTTTTCTGATAACTATCACGCGCTCTTTACCCTCTGCCGCAAGTTGTTTGCGCATATCTTCTTCTTTATCATAATCCTTGTGGTCATGGTATTTCCTTATATGGCAGCATAAGCGAATATACTTCTCTTTCTCGCAGAAATGCAACTCATAATGAAGCTCTAATACGTTTTGTTCGCCTATCAACTCGAGCATTTCGTTCTTAAAATGTGTTAAATGCGTATTTTCATACTTCGATTGATAAGGTCCGGCAGACGTCAAGTAAAAACCTTTTGTTCCATTAAAATTGATTGTGTTGCTCATTTGTATCTCCTTTTTAATTGTATTTTGCAATGCCCGTAGGCGCATTATTGATTTGAAAGGGTTATTATTTTCTATACCAATAAAGGCTCTTATAGGTGTTCGTAAAATAAGTTACATTGTTTGATGTATTAGTTACGCTCGTATATGTGCCGTTTGTTTTATTTGTACAATCCGTTGAACTGCTCGTGCGATACCAACCACTTGTATTGTCGAACTTTATGCTCGTCAGTCCGCTACAATTATAGAACGCAGAGCTGCCTATGCTCGTCACGCTGTCTGGTATCGTTATCTCCGTCAGTCCACTGCATCCATAGAACGCATAATCGCCAATACTTGTCACACTGTCAGGTATTGTTACGCTCGTCAGTCTGCTACATCCAGAGAACGCTGAAGAGGCTATTGCTTTTGTTCCCTCGACTATTGTTATTTTCGTATTCGCAGGCATCGTTCCTTTGTATTTGTACAACACTTTGCCTGCATACACAATTCCATCCGGTTGATTGTTAAACCAGGCTGTACCAACGAACGCAGAGCTGCCTATGCTCGTCACGCTGTCGGGGATTGCGATGCTCGTCAGTCCACTACATCTATAGAACGCAGAGCTGCCAATGCTCGTCACGCTGTTACCTATTGTCACGCTCGTCAGTCCGCTACATTCATTAAACGCAGATGAGCCGATGCTCGTCACGCTGTCCGGGATTGTTATGCTCGTCAGTCCACTGCATCCATAGAATGCACAAGAGCCGATGCGAATTACTCCTTTATTAATGACTATTTTATTAATCAAATCACAATTAAAAAATGCATAATCCGAAATCACATAAGCACTTGTAATTTTTACTGTTCTAATTGATTTTGAAATAGTATAACAAAGTATCTGATTATAAGAGTTCTTCGCTTCAAACCCCTGCCAAGTATAACCCGTTGACATTGTAAACTTCATTCCATAGTTTTCGGAACAATAATTATATTCCGTGCTAAAAAAGTATCCGAATACACTCGTTGCATTAGTTGATGCATCTCTACTGGCACCTAAAAACGGCACCGAAATACTTTCTAAAGCCGCACAACCCGATAAGATACTAGTGCCGATACTCGTCACACTGTCGGGAATTGTTATACTCGTTAACTTACTGCATCCATTAAACGCAGATGAGCCGATGCTCGTAACACCATCAGGTATTGTTATACTCGTTAGCTTACTGCATCCATTAAACGCAGATGAGCCGATGCTCGTCACGCTGTCCGGGATTGTTATGCTCGTAAGTCCACTGCATCCATAGAACGCATAATTGCCGAGGCTCGTCGTACCTTCGGGAATTATCAAATCACCTGCAACCAACTTGCCATTAAGATATAATTTTTGTGCATAATATAATGGACTTGCAGTGGCATTATTCAAATTTATCTCACACCACTTTGCTATATTTGTGATATAAACTGCTTGAAGCCTACTACATTTATAGAACGCTGAATCGCCAAGGCTCGTCACGCTATCTGGTATTGTCACACTCGTCAGCTTACTACACCAAGAGAATGCATATGAGCCTATGCTCGTCACACTGTCGGGAATGGTTACACTCGTCAGCCCACTGCATCCAGAGAACGCATCACTCGGTATTGTTGTTACATTGTCTCCAATATTCACCGTTGTAAGACTTGTGCAGTTATTAAAGATAGGATAGCTTGTATACCCTGCACTTGTGCAAGCCGTTGCATTCCAATTGACCGTTGCAAGCCCACTGCATCCATCGAACGCAGAATTGCCGATGCTCGTCACGCTATCTGGTATTGTCACACTTGTCAGCTTACTACACCGAGAGAATGCATATGAGCCGAGGCTCGTCACACTGTCGGGAATGGTTACACTCGTCAGCCCACTACATCCATAAAACGCATAACTGCCGAGGCTCGTTACGCTGTCTGGTATCGTTATCTCCGTCAGTCCACTACATCCATAGAACGCAGATGAGCCGATGCCCGTCACACTGTCGGGGATTGTTATATCTTTAAGCTTGGTGCAATTTTTAAACGCATTTTGCCCAATAGAGTTTATATCGTTCCCCTTATATTTTGTAGGTATATTAACTTCCGTTGCAGTACTGCTGCATGACGTTACAGACGAACCGGTTATTCCTAAACCTGCGGTACCAACATATCCGACCAAATTATAGTCAACCAATTGATGGGCGTCCAATGTCGAAACATATTCCCCATTCAAGTACCAACTTACAAAATAAGCATTGTCGCTACTCTTTTCAACCAATCGGATTGTTTCATCGTCATATATGTACGTAAGCGGATTGCTGTGTTCAATATCTAAATCCAAAGTATATTGAATATTACGCACTATCGTTATCCAATTTGCACTGATAACGGTATCTTCAGTGATTGCATTTTCAAATTGATAGTCCCAACCGTCAAAGATATATCCGTTGCGCGTGGTATTCGGTTCCGAAGTCAGGCTGTCCTCTTCTATCTGACGGCTTTCAATCTCACTTCCGCCTAACGTATTAAACGAAACCGTATATATAGGACGGCGGCGTATCTCCACTGTGTAAAGTTCTATATCGTTTCCGTTTGAAACGAGAATATAAAGCGTATTATCGCCGATTTGCAACGGCGCGGTTTTTGCCCTCAGCTCCGAAGCTCCCGAACAGCTGATATCCGTATGCAGAGTATATATCGCTCCGTCCGCTACCCTGATATCGTTGATAAACGAAAAGGTTTCGGTCGCGTTGGACACTTTTGTATACAAATCCGTTCCGTCTATTCGGAATGCTTTAGACGTTAATTCCGTACCGTGCAAAACGATGTCCTGATAATCGCAAACGGTACACTTCCAGTTATCGTCAAAGCTATGCTTTACCTTTTCGGTGGTTAAACTGTGCCCGCAGTCCGCATCGTGCCAATGGTAGGTTGCGTCGTTCTCCCATTGCTCACCGTAATGATGTCCTGTGGCAGGCAATTCGACTTTTGTCGTATAATCACAACGGGAACAGTATTCGTATGCATTCCAACCTATATCAGTACAATCGGGGGTTTTTGCCGTTACTTGCTTTACGTCGTGTCCTATTGCGTCAATTCCGACTTTTGTTGTGTGGTCGCACTTGGTACAGTATTCATACGCATTATAACCGCTCTCCGTGCAAGTAGGAGCTTTGGCTACGACTTGCTTCAGGCTGTGTCCCGTTGCTTTAATTTCCGTCTTTTCGGTGTAATCGCAGTTTGCGCAATACTCGTAAGCGTTCCAACCGGCTTCCGTACAGGTCGGAGCTTCCGCTACCGCTTGCCTGATGTCGTGTCCGTTTGCCTCTGTCTCTATCTTCGTCGTGTAGTCGCACTTGGTGCAGTATTCGTACGCATTCCAACCGACCTCGGTGCAAGTAGGTGCTTGTGCCGTTACCTGCTCAATAGAGTGTCCCGTAGCAGATATAACCTCTTGGGCTACGAGAACGTCATTGCATATCGAACAGTGACTTCCGTCCGTCAATCCGTCCTCGGTACAGGTTGCGGCATAGCCGTTATCCACAACCTCATTATGCTCGCAATCTCTCCTCCACTTGGCATACACCCGCATATCGGCATTCAGCGGCTCATTAAGTAATGAGTTTGCAGTAAAGGGCTTTTCCCAAACGTCTTTATCCCAATACCAACCGTCGAAAATATATCCTTCTTTTTGCGGGTCGGGCGGCATAGAAATTATTTCGTCACCGTTGGTATTTATGGTGCGAACGGTTTCTCCGTCAACCACAAAACTGACCTTGAAATCAATATTTGCGCAAGCCGAAAGTGCAAACGCCAAACACAATACAGACAGTATACTTATAAGGATAATGCAAACTTTCTTTTTCATAGTTCCGCCTCCGAAAAGTGCTTTCTTGCGGCAAAAAATAATGCCGCCCCTATGCGGAGCGGCATATAGCCACACCTCTCGCATAGTTGCGACACTACTGAAATCTTACCCGTTTGCTCGGAAGACCCTGCGATATCGTATAGGCTACCGTATATAATCAGGTTTCCGAACGCAACGCAAAAAAATCCAAAACGGGCATTTTGGAAAAAGATTTCAGTATTGTCGCATATTCATTATAACAAACGGAAATCAAAAAAGAAATAGTTTTTACAAAAATCCATATCAATGGCCGTATTTTTCGAGTTGTTCCTGCGTGACGATTTCGTTATTGCACCTGCCGCAATCGGAACAGCCGTTGCAAATCAGGCGGTTTCCGCAATTAAGGCAGTTTGTGCGGTAGTGCGGAACGTAAAGCTCTTCCTTCGGGACGGGAATTCCGAAGCGGTCGGTCAGAATAAATTCCATGGGTTTACCGCGATACTGCAAGCCTTCCGAATAGGCAAGGCAGGTCTGGCGGATTTTGCTCTTTACGTAATTGGTCTTTCCGTCTTTTACGTAGTAATTTCCGGTTTCTATAAAGGCAAACGTTACGTTAGCCTGAGCGCATTCGTCGTGCAGCTTCTTTACCCACTCGTAATGGCAAGGGCGGGAACCGTCGTAGTTTTCGCCGCCGCAGATAACCTGTTCTATCTGCCCTTCCTTGAGATATTTTTCAATGGAAATTTCGCCGATTAAAGGCGCGGTCATTATTCCTTTGTGCTTGAACGGCAATTCGTGAAGTATGGGAATACGCTCGTCCGCGCGGCGTTGGTTTTCGCAGGTTACGTTGAAGAACACGTTCTCCCACCCGTCGCCCCAATCCTTCGGCAAGCACTTTTCCACGCGCTCGGGGCGCTTGGTGAGCAGAAAGAATTTAACGTCCGGTCTTTCGTAAATGATATTCCAGACCTCGTTCCGCCACCCGTCTGCTCCCTCCACGAAGAAGTCGGACGACATGCAGACTCTTATCAGCTCGCCGCTCTTTATCTTATAGCTTCCGTCGCGGTTTTTGGATAGCGGATAATAAAATCCGCTGGTTTTAGTAACTACAGAGCTGTCGCCGTTATTATGCTTTTTGTCGAGGTAGAACATATAACAGTTCTGACAGCCCTCGCTGCATTTCTGACATCCGTGCCACGGATTCCATATATCATGCATATTTTCTCCTTCAGCAGTTAATTCAATATCCGCACCCGATTTTCGCGGGCAAAATGCGCGCAATTACTGCGTAAAACTCGCTTATCGTAGCGCTGCTACGACTGCGACTCCTTTGCCTTGTTCTTGCACCCATTTGCTCCGAGAAAATTGCTTCGCACCTAACGGCGGGTTCGTATACTGAATTCTCTGCTTGGTCTTGTTCTTCTGACAACACTTAGTTTAATTTTTCTAACACAGCGCCGATATCTTCGTTGATACAAATAGACTGCTTCGCTATTTGGGGCGGGCAGATTGCCTCGCCGTAGTTTATACAGGCGTAGGTTGCGTTCGGATTCTGTTTCGTCAGTCGCCAGAACGGATATTTTATTATAACCGGAGTGTTGCCGCCCACTCCCAGCTCGAGGTATAAAACGCGGTCGTTCTTGCGGCGTTCTATAAAATCCTCGTAGCGCTCGCACGCGGCGTACCAACCGCCGTCCTGTACGAATTTGTCGTCGGCTCTCAGGTTCATGGTCATAGGCTTTCCGCATACCGGACAACGCGGCAGGAGCTCCGTTGGGATTTTCATATCCCTTTGCTCGGCTATCATACGGCGGATAATCTCTTCGTTGTCGTAGGTTTTTTCGTGGCATGGCGCGGAGCATTGAAACAAACCGTAATCGCCCTGAGTGTAGAACAGTCTTTCCTTATCGAACCCCGACTTCTGAAAGCAGTGGTCGACGTTCGTCGTAATTACGAAATAATCCTTATCCTTTACCAGCTCGTAAAGCTCGTCGTATACGGGCTTCGGCGGATTTTCGTAACGGTTTATGAGAATATACCTCGACCAGTACGCCCAGTGCTCCTCGGGCGTGGAATACTGATAGAACCCGCCGGTATACATGTCGTGGAAATTGTACTTTGCCTCGAAATCGTGAAAGTTTTCGTGGAACCGTTTGCCGGAATAGGTAAATCCTGCGGAAGTCGAAAGTCCGGCTCCCGCTCCGATAATTACCGCGTCGGCTCCGGCGAGAGCCTCCCGAAGCCTATCGGTTTGTTCTGAGTAATCCTGAATAGATTTCATAATCGCAATCCTTAAACACGTTAAAAACCACTTTGATTTTGCTCTGCGTCCGCCGTTTGTATTCCTCCACCGTCCGTACGGCAATCTGCGCCGCCCGCTCGTTGGGGAAACGGAATTCTCCTGTAGAGATACAGCAGAACGCAAGGCTCCGCAAGCCCTTTTCATCGGCAAGAGTAAGGCAGGAGCGGTAACAGTCGGCGAGCTCCTTTTCCTCCCGCTCGGAAAGTCTGCCGTAAACTATCGGTCCCACGGTGTGCAGAACGTATTTACAGGGCAGATTGTAGGCATTGGTAATTTTGGCTTGCCCCGTCGGCTCTTCCCTATTTTGCGCCGCCATGATTTCTGCGCACTCAAGCCGCAGCTGAACGCCCGCGAATGTGTGAATGGCGTTATCTATACAGCCGTGATTGGGACAGAAGCAGCCGAGCAGCTGCGAGTTGGCGGCGTTGACTATTCCGTCGCATTTAAGCGTGGTTATATCTCCCTGCCAAAGATAAACGTCGGGGGCAACGGGCGTAAGTCCCGCAATATCCGTAACGCCCTTTTTCCGCAATTCATCTTGCAAATATTCGTCCTGCAACCGCAAAAACTCCGGACTTGCAGGTTTTGGCAAACGCACGTTTACGAGCGCGCGGAAAAAACGCGGTTTTTCGCAATCCGAAAGAGCGGGAACGCTCTCGCCCCGCTCTTCGCATAACGTTCTGATTAAACAGTCTAACTTGTCCGCCATTCTTTAATTATAACACGGCGTCGGTCATGGTGTAACCCTCGAGAGAGTTTTCCTTGACCTGAATGCAGATATATTTGATTGCGGAGTCGTCCGCCGCGCCGAAGCGTCTCTTCACCGAGGGGCTCACGCGAAGGAAATCGCCGGCGGCAATTTCGATTTTTTCACCGTCGAGAATGGCGTAGCCCTTGCCCTCGAGAACAGCGTAAATCTCTTCGTTCTGCTTATGCGCATGGTCGAACGGCACGCCGCCTCCGGCAGGCAATGCGTTGACGCTGATTTCCGCTCCGGTCAGACCGAGAACGTCGTGAAGCTCGATGCGCGGTTCGTCTTTAATGCTGATTTTGTTGTAATTTTTCATAATACAACCTCCTGTTTTTTTCGTTACTCAAACTATATCAAAAACAAAAACCCTTTACAAGACAGTTACTTTTCTATTATCCTGTAATAGATTTGTAACTTGGTTTCTATTTTGAACCGTTGACATTTAATTTGAATTTCGGCATAATAAAAGAAAAAAAACGGAGAGAAAGTTTTATGCTGACAAAAGCCGAATTGCCCGAATGCCCCGTAGCAA